>CBFDDT010000011.1:0-44180 GCA_965603635.1 uncultured bacterium
CCTGGTCCAGTTCGGTCACCAGAACGTTCTTGCCGTTCTTCTTCCAATAAAATTGGCCCTGTTCGTACAGATAGACCTGAAAGCGCGTCGCGCCCACAAGATCGCCCGGCATCGGGATGGGGTCGCCGGTGGTGTCGTCGGTATGGTTGAGCGCCCAGTAAGCATCGAGATCCCAACCGCCGTCGCCGATGATCTTGGTCGAATCGTAGACCGCCGGCTTGTCCGGCCTCATGATGTCGTCCAGGGGATAAGCCATCACGTTGGGCGCCGGAATAATCGTGGGATCCGTCTCCGGCTGGCCAAAACGCGTATTGACGCCGTCCGATACCTTGAAGGTCATCGAACCCGGCGCCGTAACAATGTTATAGCCGTAGCAACCCGATGGTTCCACCGCCGACAGGGCTTGATACACCGCCATGGCGCCGCCGCCCTCATATGTCCCGTCTGACGGCAGGTCGAGCAGGCCGAAGTTACCCGCCACCCAGGTGCCGCCGCCCTGGGTTCCCTGCTTGAGCGTAATGCTATAGCCGGCATAGGTATTATCGGGTATCTCGCCCGCCGCTTCCACCGGATTGCATATCATCATCGGCTGAACCTTGCAGATGAAGGGATCCGACATGGCCACGGCCCTGGAGCCCAGCTCGGTGTAGGAGCTCGCGTTATTGCCCGTCATCAGATTCATCGCCGGCGCGTAAAAGAATGAAAGCGTGCGGCGCGCCATGTTGACTTCGGCAAAGCGCGCTTCTTCATCGACAGCCGTCACCTCGCCGCGGGTAATGTAATCAGCCGCGGGCTTATAAAACGCCACAGACCACACCGCCAATTCGCCCGAGTCCGCCGCGGCGGTGGTGTAGGCCACCATCGCATCCTGCATAACGGCGGTGGAGCGAGCGATCGCGCCCTTTTGCGCGTCGAGTTGCGCGGCCCCGGCCAACGCACCCGCATCGGCACGATTCTGCATCTGTGTTTTCAGCAGCACGACTCGCCCGATATCAATCGACAGCGCCGCCCCGCCGACGCCGATGGACATAAAGGCGCCCGTATAGATAAGGATACTGCCACTCTGATTGCGCAAGAAGTCTCTTGCGGCATTGAAAGCGCGCTGGCAAAGTATGTGAACCATGTTAATCTCCTGCGCCAACCCAATGTCGGCTGCTTTTACATTTTATTCTTGCGTGGCGAGTATGCAAATGTAATAATTTCAGACTAATACTAATTACTACTTAAAGACTGATAAAATTTGAAATACCCGCTGTTTACTTTGTTTCACCTACCAGAAAAAACCGACATGCGCATGCCTACCAGAATTAAAAATTCCGATTCCCTCCGCCGACGCACCACGCGCCTCGCATCCCTCTTCGGTTGCACCGCGCTGCTGGCTCTGACGGCTTGCGACGGTGGACGGGAAACCGTCCCGGAACAGACTATAAGCGATGACCAGGCGGTCATGCAGCAAAACGAAAATGCAACAAAACTGATGCATGTTGGCACCAGATTGCGGGCGAAGGGCGACCTCAACGGCGCCGCACAAATGTATCAGAAGGCAGCCCGTGCCGACCCCAATTCGCCGCTGCCCCCCGCCGCGCTGGGCGACACGCTGCGCCTTCTCGGGCAATATCGCGAAGCGGAGGAAATTTACCATCAGGTTCTGTCCAAACACCCCTACAGCGGCCTTGCACTGCAAGGCTACGGCATATTGCTGATCGAGCAGGGACAGCCGGACGCAGCGATTACCCTGCTGGTACCGTCGGTCGACGAGGACACTGCCGACCATCGCGTTTTCAACGTGCTCGGCATTGCCTATGACGCCCTTGGCGATCATACGGCGGCCCAGAACCAGTATCTTTCGGGGCTGAGCATGGCGCCCGGCAACCGGTCGCTCAGCAACAACATGGGGCTGTCGCTGGCCCTGCAGGAACGCTACGATGCGGGCATCGCCCAGGTTGCCAGTCTGATGACCGGAACCGAGGCGGATAAGCCGCTGCTGCATAATCTGGCCCTTATCTATGGTCTAGCGGGTAAAATCGGCGACGCGGGCGCCGTTTTGCGTGATCTTCTTCCGGAAGCCGATGTCGTGAACAATCTCGCCTATTACCAAAATCTGCGCTCAATGGACCCAGACCAGCGGCGCGGCGCGATCCTCGACATCATCCTCAAGTCGATCTATTTGAACTTCAACAATCCGGTCGAAATCAGCGAATAACGTAGCGTCCCAAATCTGAAATTCGATTGATCGACTTTCAGATTTAAAAGGACACTAACTTGTTGAATCCAGTGTGATTCAGCTTCCGAAATTCGCCACATTTAATGTGACGAACTTCGGAACCATCACACTAGAGCGGATCGTGATTGATCATAAGCACGGTCAACTGCGTGAATCCGCTCCAAACACTGGATAAAGCCGTATAACGAATTCCAGGGGGGCTACTCAACCTCCCTGGCCGGGCAGTTTGCTGCCCTTGAAGCTTTTGGTCGCCGTAATAATTGCCGGCCCGATGATCACCATGAACAACACCGGCAGAATGAACAGCGCCAGCGGCAAGGTCATGATGGCCGGTAGCTGAGCTGCTTTCTGCTCGGCCCGCATCATCCGCTCGCGGCGGAATTCAGCGGACAGAACCTTAAGCGCGTAGGCCAGTGGCGTACCATATTTTTCCGACTGGATCAGCGTGGTGCAAACGGACGCGATATCCTTCAGCCCGGTACGGGCCTTCAAATTCTCCAGCGCCTGCTTGCGCGAGGGCAGAAAGCCCAGTTCCAGCGCCGTCAGCGATAGTTCCTCGCCAACAGTCGGGGACGAAAATGCAACTTCCTTGGCGACACGACCAATCGCCGAGTCAAGGCTTAGACCCGCCTGGGCGCAGACCACCATAAGATCCAGCGCGTCCGGCAAACCCTTCTGCAAAAGCTTCTGACGTTTCTTGGCCAGTCGATTGACATACAGATCGGGGATAAAAAACATCAATACCGAGATAAGCAACGCCGTGGCAACACGCTGGAAATACACCATGTCATCGGGCGCTAGCATGTTGATTACAAATAGCCCAACCGCGCCGCCGGCAAACGGCAACGCACCCTTGGCAAAGGTAAAGGCGACCATGGCATCCTTGGTGCGCAATCCCGCGCGCGCCAGTTTGTCGCCAACTTCCTTGGCGACGTCGCCTTTCAGAATATTCGCGCGGCCCACGACCTGGCGCATGAAGGTCATGCTCGAGGCCGCCATCTCATTGTTGGCGACCTTGTTGGACGATGCCAGCAAGCCTTCGCGCAACTGTTCGCGGCGCGCCTTCAGATCCTTCAGCCGGCCGGATTCCGGCTTCGGCTCAATAAGGCTTTTCCAAACAATAAAAAGGATAACAAACACGGCGGCCGATACGGCGAGCACTACAAGATCTTCTTGAGTAACTTTTATGTCGTTAAATATTTCCATGAAATTCCACCGATACTCAAATCTCGAAATTAACCATCTTATTCATGACCAACCAGCCCATGAAAAGCAGGACGCCGGAGATCATCAAAATCGTATGGCCCGCGTCTTCTCTGAAAAGTGTCAGAATATAGTCCGGTGACACCAGAAGAAGCAGGCCACCGATCGCAAAGGGCAGGCCACCCAGAATATACATACTGGCCCTGGCCTCCGACGACATCGCTATAACTTTCATCTTCATCGCCTTACGGCTACGGACGAGTTCGGAAAGATTTTCCAGCGTTTCCGCCAGATTGCCGCCGGTCTCGCGCTGCACCGTCAGGACCACCACGAAAAACTTGAACTCGGTCGCATTCAAGCGCACGGCGGAGGCCCACAGGGCGGCTTCCAGTTGCATGCCAATCCGCGCATCTTCCATGACACGGGTGAATTCTTCGGCGATTACGCCATCCATTTCCTCGGCAACCACGGTGATAGTTTCCGCGACCGGAAGGCCGGATTTTACGCCGCGAACGATCATGTCCAGCGCCTCCGGCAAATTATTCACGAATGCGTCCTGGCGCTTGATAATCCATCGCTTGACCAGTCGGTCCGGAATGAAAACGCCGATGCCGATGCCTGCCAGCGGCGCGGCGACCGTCGGGAAGTCGGTGAACATGATATAGCCGCCCGTCCCCAACAAACCGAAAATGACCATCATTCCCAGATATTTGCCAATGCTCAGGTTCTTACCCGTTGCCTCCAACCTGGCCCTGAGAATATCCGGATTGGGCAGCAGGCGCCGGGCCAGCTTGTCCAACGAGGTACGGCCTTCATCCCGCTTCAACTGCGCACCCGGCGTTTCGGCCGCGCCGTCCACGGCAAGCTGCTTTTTGTTGAGCGTTTTCATGCGCTCTTTCAACTTGCGGCGGTTTTTCGCCGCGGGACTCAGAGCCAGGAACCAGACCGCAAAGCCAATGCCGATCAAAACCGGAATCAGAATGACGAGTATTTCAGGACCGATGTTTCTCACAGGCAAGCCTCCAGAAGTTCCTTGTCAAGCCCGTAATACTGGGCCCGTGACGTGAAATGCGGCCGCACGCCATGTTTCTTCCACTCTCCGATCAGCTTACCGTTCTCGTCTTCGCCAACATATTCGTAACTAAACAGGTCCTGCATGGTGACGACGTCGCCTTCCATGCCGGTTATTTCGGTGATCTTCTGAAGGCGTCGACCACCGTCGCGCATACGGCTGATCTGCACGATCATGTTCACCGCCGCTGCGATCTGTTTTCGGACCGCGTCGTTCGGCAGTTTGGTGCCGGACATGGCGCACATGTTTTCCAGTCGGCTAATCGCCTCGCGCGGGGTATTGGCATGCAGCGTCCCCATCGAGCCGTCATGGCCTGTATTCATGGCCGATAGCATGTCGAGAGCCTCGCCACCGCGAATCTCGCCAAGGATGATGCGTTCAGGGCGCATGCGCAGGCAGTTCTTGACCAGCGCCTGCTGATCGATCGCGCCCTTGCCCTCAAGGTTGGCCGGCCTGGTTTCCAGCCGCACCACATGGGGCTGCACCAGTTGCAATTCCGCCGCATCCTCGATGGTAATCGTGCGCTCGTCCTCACCGATCATGCTCGACAGGGCGTTCAGCAGGGTCGTTTTACCCGAACCCGTGCCACCCGACACCACGGTATTAAGGCGCACGCGCCCGGCGATGCGAAGGACCGTCGCCATTTCTTCCGACATACTGCCGCCGATCATCATGTCGAAGGTGATTTTCTGCTTGGAAAACTTACGAATGGAGATAGAAGCGCCGTCAATCGCCAGCGGCGGAATGATGATGTTCACACGCGAACCGTCCAGCAAACGGGCATCGCAAATCGGGCTGGATTCATCGACGCGCCGGCCGACCTTGGTAACAATGCGCGTGCAGATATTCAAAACATGCTGGTTGTCACGGAACTTGACGTCGGACAACACTAACTTTCCGTTTTTTTCGATATAGATCTGGTACGGCCCGTTGACCATGATATCGGTGATGGCATCGTCCGCGATCAGCGGTTCCAGGGGGCCAAGACCGAGCATGTCATCGACCAGATTCTCGACCATCTGGCGCTGTTCCGCACCGTTGAGCCGGATTTTTTCCTCGTTCAGAATTTCACCGACGACCTCTTCGACCTGGCGCACAAGGTCGGCGCGCTCCATTTTGACCGCCGCGGCCGAGTCGATTCTCTCCAGCAGCATCGTCTGGATTTTCACTTGCGAATCGACCATGGATTCGGTGGACTTGCTACTTTTCGGCTTGGCCTCGGCGGCGGGCGCCGGGCCACCGCCAACGGTGCCGTGGGTCTTGACCGAGGTCAAAACCTCGTTCAACAAAACCGTAACCACATTGCGGATATTCAGCGCGTCGATCGGGACATTGTTCTTTTGCGCCACGTCCGTCGCCAGCTTCTCGATAATGCCAGCCAACGCCACGCGATTTTTGCTGGTTGCGTCCTGCGGGCGGATATGGTCGCCGAGTTTCGGGCGCACCAGATCGCAGCATTGTTCGATCAGATCGTCAAGCGACGGCTCAGGAGGTGTCTCCGGCTGTGCCGGCTGTTGAGGCTCCACAGCCGCTGCTGGCTGCGGAGCCGCGGGCTGCACGGGCTGTGCGGCATTTTCCATCGGCACCACATTGTCACTTGCGGGCGCCGCGGCACCCTGAGATGCATTTCCTCTACCACCAAACATAATCAGCCTCTCAATTTAATAACTCGGAAATAATACTCAGACGAACAGGTCAACTGGCCTTCTTGCCCAGAAACGAACTGAAAAAGCCGCCGCCACCCTTAACCGCGGCTAAGCCTTTACCATTACCTAATCCTTATCCATACCCTTTTCCCATTGCGGCTTCCCCATAGAGGGTACTGCAAAGCTTGCGCAACGTCCTTAGCACCGGGCTTTTGGGCGCCCCGGTCGGCAATGCCGCGCCAGCATTCAGCGCCGCGGCGACACCGCGGGTATCCGACGGTATTTCCACATCCACGGCCAAGCCAGTCACCGATTCGAAATCCTTGGCGTTAACGTCCGATTTGCCAGCGGTTCCCTGGTTGGCAAGAACAATCTGCCTGGTGCCGGCGGCCAACTGGTTGGCAAGGCCGGACAGCCTGATCATGTCACGCATGCCGACTACGCTGTAGTTGGACACAAAAACGATATGCGTCGCCATCCGTATGGCGGCCTTGATCGCCTGCATGTTCCCGTGCGGCGGTTCAACGATCAGAACCTGGAAATTCTCACGAAGCTTCTCGATCACCGTCTCGATACTTGAGGCGTCCATCGGGACTTCGTTTTGCATGGCTTCCTCGGCGGCCAGGATCATTAGATTATCATGCTCCTTGATCATGGTTCGCTCTACGAAGACGTTATCGATGCGGTCGGGCTCGTCCAGCGCCTCCGAGAGGCCGCGCCCCGGCTCAAGATTGAGCAGCGTGGCAGTATTGCCAAAATAGGGATCCAGATCGACCAGACCGACTTTCTTCTTGTTTTCGTGCGCCAAAATCCATGCGACGTTGGTCGATACCATGCTGGCGCCCACGCCACCGCGCGTGCCAACCACCACAATAACGTCCGCCAGAGCCTTGGCACTGCCCTCGCCTTTATGGGTCGGGGCGATCGCTTTTTCATAGGCCTGCTTCAGGCGATCCGGGGTCACCGGTTTCAGCAGGTAATCGGCAACGCCCGCGTCCAGCATATCGCGGAACACGCTGATATCGTTGACGATGCCCATGGCTATGACTTGCGTCCCCGGATCGCAAACGCCCGCGAGCTTATCCAACTCATCCAGAGGGGATGAAGAATGCCCAAGGTCGACGAAAATGCACTCGGGCGTCGGCATATCCGACAACATGTCCAGGGCCGCGCCAACATCACCATCAACAATATCTTCCTCGGGAAGATAAAGATCCCGAGAAAATTGTTCCAGTGCCGCCCGGGTCTCGCTGTCGGCGGCGAATCCCATATAGGATTTTTTCACTTTAACTACCTCTTCAATCTTCCATCACACCAACGAGATTAAACTCGCCAGTTTATTTCGATTTTGCGGATTCGCTCTTGAGTCCTTGTACGGCTCGGCCCCGGTAGCGGCTGACCGACGCCGCGGCCTGATCGCCTTCGGGGAAGTCCAGCGTTTCACCGGCAATCAGGGCGGACGGATAGGCCACCTGTTGCTGCAGCGCCGCTGTATTGGAGCAGCCAAAATCGGGCGGATTCACATTGTTGAATCTGGTTTCGTAGTCCTGCTTCCTCTTGCCACAATCGAGGTCGCGCGTAACATAGCGATGAAATTGAATCAGGATCGCCTTATCATAGCCGTCGTCTTCGGCGCCCGGTTTTGGGTCCTTGATCAAACGCAGGTCCGGATGCAAACCCAGCTGCCGCACGAAGCGGACAATATCGCCGCGATGATCCAGCCTTTCACGGCGCGCGGCGACAATGACCTTGTCGCCAGGTTGCGCCCCGACACCAACCAGGAATTCATACATGTCGCGTCGCTGCTGCTCCACGAAATTGACTTTCGCCGGATCGACGAACACCAGGTAGCGATGTACCGTTTGTTCGACCTGGAATTGCGGCCTGAACCTGTGCCTTTCCGTCAGGTCTTCCTCGGACATGGGCGCCGCCGGCCCGCAGCCCGCCAGCACCCCGAGCGTGGTGGCCAGAAGACAGAAGCGGCCGATGTTGAACTTGAACATGCTTTTCTTCTCCTATTCCACCTGAAATCCGACCGCGCCGACGAGCCTTTGTCCGCCCGTTTTCGCGACGCGATCGGGCACTGCCCCGTGCGCATCGCGGTAGGCAAGCCCCATAACAACCCGATCGTAATCGTTCGTGGGCTCAAAACCGTCTGTCGGCAACGCAATTCTTTCTTCGGTCGGCTTCACGATATAAGGCGTTATCACGATTACCAGTTCGGTCTCGTTACGCCGGTAACTGTCGGACCGGAATAACGCGCCAAGGATCGGAATATCGCCCAGCCCCGGCACTCTCGATACGTCGTTGTTGTCGTTTCGCTGCAACAGGCCGGCGATCGCCAGGCTCTCGCCGTCACCCAGTTCCACCGTCGTCTCGGTTCGCCGTGTAGTGACCGAAATAGCCGGCACGCCATCGATGACGACGCCGCCCAGCGACGAAATCGAACTGACCTCGGGGCGCACCTTCAGGCTGATCCGGCGACGGTCCAGCAGGGTCGGCGTGAACGCCAGGGAAACACCAAACGGTTTGTACTGGACCGATATAGTGCCTGAATCTGGATCACGTACACCGGCTATCGGGAACTCGCCGCCGGCGAGGAAACTCGCCGTCTCGCCGCTCAACGCGGTCAGGTTTGGCTCGGCGAGGATATGGACCAACCCCTCCGATTCCAGGGCCTCGAACCACAGCCCGATATCGAATGCCCCGAGCGTTTTTTGGATTTGGCCGGCGATGGTAAACCCGCCGCCCACCAATGCGGTGCCAATACCGCCACTGTTGCCAGCGGCAAAAAATTCGAAACCCAGCGTCTTGACGACGCTGCGGTTGACCTCGGCGATGGAGACACGAAGATTGACCTGGTTGGGCATCGACACCTTGATGCGATTAAGCAACTTGCCACCCGCGCCAAGAAAACCTTTTGCCAATTCGCGCACGGCCTCGGATTCGGCCGGGCTGGAGAGGACGCCGTCAAGTACCAGCGTATTCTGGACCATGGAAGGCTCAATCGCCGAATCGGGAATCAGCTTGTTGATCGCCGACTTCAACTGCTCCAGATCGTATCCCACTATAATCTTGCGATTGAGCAGGATTTGATCCCTCTTGTCGAGGGCATACAGCGAAGTCTCACCGGTTGCGTTGCCGACGATATAGACAAGCTTGGTCGATTTGAACTGCAGGTCAGCAATCGCCGGATTGGCAAGGAATACCGTCGCCGGCGCCTCATCAAGCCGCAACAAGCGGCCCTTGCCGATTTCAACATAAATTTGCCCGCCGCTACTGTCGATGATCTCCAGCGCGGCCGCTGGCGTAGACACAATGGGCATCAGCAACGCCAATGCGAATCCCAAGGCCGGCAGGACACGTCTGCTGTTTATCCTCATAACAGTTTTCCCAGCCATCATGGCCGTTCCCCTCTGGTTAATTCTTTTTAACACGAACGGTCTGTGTCGCCGTGCCACGGACGATGTTGATCTTCGTGCCCTTAGCGACGGGTATAACGTTGATCGTACCGGCGGGTTTCTTATTGGTAGAGACAGGGGTCGGTCCAGGCGATGAAGATCCCTCGAGCGGGCCGCGGTCACCGCGCGTATTGCCCTTCCTGCCGAACAGCAGATCTTTTTCGATGGTCCAACTGTCGCGCGCGATCTCCTTGATTTCCTTCTCTCGGGCGACCGCCAACAGTTCCGACCCCAGCAGTGCGCCTTTCTCGACACCATCGGACCGGCCGAGTCCAATTTCAGCCAACAGTCCGCCTTCGAGGTCGCCCTCTAGAACGTCTTCGCTATCCGTCTCGGGCACGATGCTGCGCAGCGTGAATTCGATGCCACCCATGGTCTGAGCCAACGACATCGCCTCTGTCTGGAACGGCGTGAACTCAAGCGTCAGTGTTCTTGCCGGCGTTGCGCCGGACGCGTGGGTTTTCTTGTCGATCGCTATCACGCGGATATCGCGGAACAAGGTCTGGGTGAAGGGATAACCTTTTGCCGACTTCCTGACATCCCAAAGAATATCGACGTGGTCACCGGGCAAAATAAAGCCCGAAACGCCCGCCGTCGCGCTGACTGGAACCGACATGGCCCGCATGCCCGGCTGCAGCACCGCGGCGAGAAAGCCACGCTCCCCGGCCTTGGAAACCAAACCTTCAGCCATCGGCTGCCCGCCCGCGATGGGTGCGCGAACCACGCCACCAACGAAATCATCGATGGTGAGTCTTTTCTCTTTGGTCTTGCCGGCTTCCAGAAGCTTGCTGTCCGTCACATAAAGCGGCGTAATGCTTTCCTCCGGCCACAATTGCCAATGCAAGTCCTCGCGCTTGACGAAGGTACCGACGATCAAATCCTTCTTGGCTACCAGCACGCGCGCCGTCGGAATAGTCGGCGGCACGACCCTCTGTTGGGCCTCGATCGTGGTCCTGAGATTGTTCTCGGCACCCTTCAAATAGATGCTGACCATAAAGCCGGCGCCGATAGCTATGCCGATACCCACGGCCAATAACAGAATCTTGTTCTTATCCATTTGCGTGTCCTCCTAAATCAGTAACCGGGGCCAGAGCTCACAATAAGAGCCCATCCCGTAAAAATTCCACCGAAAGCAAGCCCCACGCCGTAAGGCATGTTCCTGGCCAAAAAAACCTTCCCGAGCGATTCTCTGCCTATCGAGGCCAATGCGCCGGCAATCATGAATTTCAGTCTGGACAGCATCAGCAGCGATATCAGCCCGCCCGCCAGGATCGCCAAAAGCATGGCCGGCAATGCGAGCGCCGGCCCCGCCCATAACAGGATGCCGGCCAGCAGTTTCACATCGCCCCCGCCGAAAATCCCGTAATGCGCTAGCGGTATTCCAACCGCAATCGTCAGCGCGAATATACCCAGCGACAAGAGCCATTCCTCTTCGCCCGGCGCGACGATCACGAAAATCGGATACAGCGCGATAATCATCAGCACCACGATATTCGGAATCTTGTACATGACAATGTCCGACGCGGCCGCCACGAGCACCAGCGAAACAAAGCACGCGACCGACACCTGGCTCGCGAAAACGCTTTCAAATATTTCCACTGTTTCTCCTAAAAGAAATCATTGTACAGTTCTACCTCGGGGCCGGTCATCCAGACGCATGGTGCGGCAAGCAAACGCTGCCCCACGCATATATTTAATACATCCTTGATTAAATTAGTCTTAACCCGACGGATTTGTTCGCGCGCAACGCAAATTTTTTTGCATTTCCCTGTCCGCGCAACCAACGGAGCCACGTATCCGGCAAACCGCAAGTCCGTGCCGGTGCGTAAATCATCGGCTAGCAAATCGCCGGAGAACTGCGAACGATCCAGCGCCCCTTATATTAAACCCGGATTTGGCGATATTGGGTAGACTTCTGTCAACAAATTAATTTAAATATCAGAATAATATTGTGGATAAGAAAAGGTTTACGAGCACACTTAAAGAACAAACCGAAAACTATCCGCACAAAGTGGCCTATATATTTAACCGGCATTTGCCGGGAAAATTGTATGCCTTAATGACTCTAAGTTTCGTTTCAGCTATTGTAACCTGGAACATTTGCCGCTTGCCCAAATTTCCACCCCGGCATATGCAAATAGCGCACTGAAAATGGCAACGCCGGACGGGCCGATGAAGTTAGATCAACGTGCTTTTCTATTACCATCCATAAAGAGTACTCTGGACGCTGTCGGCCTACCGTGGGTGACAATCCTGCTCGTTGCTGTGATGTCGTCATTTATATATACGGGGCCGGCCCTGTGGCAAACCTGGACGCATACCGGGCCGACACTCGTCACCGATGGCGCCGGAACAGGCGAGGGCTTCGTGGCGGGCCATGATTTTATCGCCTTCTACACCGCATCCCTGACCGTCCTCGACGGCAATAGCGCCATGATTTATGACGAGGCCTTCATGAAACCGGCGCAGCATGAACTGATCGGCAATTCAACAGTTGGCTTTCTGCCCTTCGTGTATCCGCCGACCTATCTTCTGCTGGTCTCGCCGTTGGCGCTGGTTCCCTATTTTCCCGCCTTGGCCTTGTGGCTGTTTGTCCCCTTGCTGTTTCTGCTTGTTACGATGGGTAGCCGCATCGATATCCCACCGGCTGCACTGTTGCTGGCGGTAACAGCGCCTGCCGTGGGACAGGCCCTTTTCGCCGGGCAGAACGGGTTACTGTTCGCTGCCCTTCTGACCGGCGGCCTGCTGCTGCACGATCGCAGGCCCGCTCTGGCTGGCATATTACTAGGGCTGGCCACCGCCAAACCACAACTTGCGGTCTTATTGTTTCCCGCTCTGATTTTCGGGCGACAATGGGTTGTCCTGCTTAGCGCAGCGGGGACGCTGGCCGCCATGATCGTCTTATCGACCATGTTTTTCGAGTTGGAAGCGTGGCGCGTCTATGCGACAATTCCGGGCCAGGCGCGCGAATGGCTCGCGGCCGAACTATTGCCTTTAGCGCGCATGCCGACTCTGTACGCCGCCGCGCGGCTGGCCGGCTTCGGAGATCTGATGGCCATCCTAGCGCAGATGGCAACAGGACTGGCTGTTCTCGCCACAGTAGCATGGGTGTGGTGGCGCGGGACGACAATCGAACTCCGCGCCGCCGTCCTGCTGGCGGGTGCACCGCTAACGACGCCTTACCTGTATGCCTACGACCTGCCCTTCATATTGCCCGCGCTCGCCATATTCATGGCACATGCCTGCAAGACCGGCTGGCGCATTTGGGAAAAACCGTTGCTTCTAGCAGTATGGCTGCAGCCCGCCTGGTGGTGGACCCTTACGACCTCCTATTTACAAATATCGATTGCGCCAGTGATCTATGGCCTGTTTTTCCTGGCAATGGTTAGACGGGCCACCTCACACCCAGTGTCCGCAACGCAATAATGGCCGTCACGGAAAACAGCGCGGCGACAAGGCCTTACTCGATCATGGTGGCGCCGTCTTCGTCTTTCTGAAAAACTTCTTAATCATGACCCTGATCATGACCCCCGTGTCTCCCAATTTGAATAAATAAAAACTCCAAATTGCCGATCGCAATTTAAGGGAAAATTTCGCAATTAATATGCCAATAAATGCGAATTCCAAGGCTGTCGCTGGCTCAATCGTCAATCATTTACAGCAAAAAGAACTCATCCTGATACCGAGGGCCGTCGGCGATGGCTCGTAGACCGGTTTACCTTCTCCTCCAGTCAGGTGCGGTTACGCAATGAGGGCAGGTTGGGCAGGAAATGCTGGCCTTCGATGGCGCCTCGGGCGCGCAAAAAAAGAAAGGGCGGCGCCTTGCGGCCCCGCCCTTCCTCTAAATCCAGCTGGTCCCGATAATATCGGGCCCGCGGGTGTTCCTGACAATCAGGAGGTGGTCCCTTCGGCAGCAGTGCTCAGATAGCTCGAAACCGTGTTGAAAATGACCTGCAGCTGACCACCCAGGATCTGAAGGGCGATAATAGCGGCAACAGACACAAGCGCGGCGACCAGACCGTATTCAATCATGGTGGCGCCGTCTTCGTCTTTCAGAAAGGCTTTAAGAAACGACATTTGAAATTCTCCTGAATAAATTAAATTTATGCCGGTTCAGCACACCTGCGGTCCACCGCTCCGGTTTCGAACGTTTCGTTCTGACATATTAGTCCCATAAAGCTCCCCCAAGCTCCAAGACCCGTATGAGTTTATCTTCAATATATAAGATACAATACGCCTCTCTTTAGACCGGAAATGCTATTCATATGAGTAATCCGGTCAGAAATACGGCTGCCGCTCTCGTTATTTCAATTTTTATCTATTTTGTTCACGGGGCCAATGTCGCCTGTTTTATTTTTATATAATCGATCCAAATCGAATTTATGGTGATTTATACTTAGTTAAGTCTTTGTTAAAATTCAATATCAGGCACCTCCCAAGGGCCAAGACCGATGGTTATCGTGGTATGGCGGCATCCATGATCTGGCACAAAAAAAGAAAGGGCGGCGCCTTGCGGCCCCGCCCTTCCTCTAAATCCAGCTGGTCCCGATAATATCGGGCCCGCGGGTGTTCCTGACAATCAGGAGGTGGTCCCTTCGGCAGCAGTGCTCAGATAGCTCGAAACCGTGTTGAAAATGACCTGCAGCTGACCACCCAGGATCTGAAGGGCGATAATAGCGGCAACAGACACAAGCGCGGCGACCAGACCGTATTCAATCATGGTGGCGCCGTCTTCGTCTTTCAGAAAGGCTTTAAGAAACGACATTTGAAATTCTCCTAAAATAATTTTGCGTTCAATCCCCGGGCTGGCTTGATCTACAATCAAGTCTCCGCGGCACCGGACTATATGTCCTGAGCGCATTTATCGCTGAACCGTCTCTTCACGGCATGACCAGAATGGGTCAAACGGCTATTTTTTTGAACGCAATTAATTCAACATTTTAGAATTACCGCCACCCATTCCGGTAAAACAAACCTGGAACACCGCTGTTTCCCGGGAAAACTGAATTTCTTATATTCGACCGTTCGGAGTTTTTTTTGGAGCGTTTTTATTTATTTTCTGCTCAATGTCTAATTTTATTACTTGTTAACCACAAAAGTACCTGAACTCAGAAAATTGGCCTCCGGGGGAGCTTTGTCAGCATGCATTGGCATAACATCGGCGAAGGGAATCATCTTCCGGCCAGCTGAATTTCCGGGTCGTCGCTTTCCTCGACCTCCAGCCCGTGTTCGGAAACAAAAGCCGCGCTCGACAAAACCAGCGAAATCAGTTCCGACTGTCGCCCGGTATTGGTCTTGCTAAAAATTTGCTTAAGTTGATTTCGGACCGTGTTGAGGGTGACACCCAGATCCTCCGCGACCTCTTGGGGCCTCTTTCCCTTGACCAGTTCTACCACCACGCGGGCCTCGGCGAAAGTCAATCCGAACAGTTTTGCGACCACCTCGGGCGGCACGCTTTGGCGGATTGCAAGATCCCGGATAAAAACGGCAGCGACCTTTGAGCCTTCATCACTGGAATTCATATGTACCGGCGCCACCTTGATCGAGAGCGGCCTCACGCCATCGCCACGGTCTATCGTCATCACACCGGCACCCTCGTCTTCGCCAAAACCCACGCCGGTGCAAATTCCATCCACCAGGTCGCGCAATTGGGCGACTTGCTCGCGCCGCGCCGTGGTAATCCGCCCTTGGCTCAGCGCCAGCCCGTCGCCGCTGTTCAGCAAACGCGATGCGCTGCGGTTGGCCAACAGCAGACGACAATCCCGATCAACCAGCGCCATGCCGGTAGACAGAAGATTCAAGGTTTCCTCGGCCTGCCTGCGCTCGGTTACATCGCGCATGATGGCGATCGCGATCGCCTCGGACTGGAAGGTAATGTGCGAAATAGCCGTATCCAGAACGAATCGCCCCCCATCCTTGCGGCACCCGGTAAACTCGCGATAGTCGGTTTCCACGACATCCGGGTCCGCGATCAGCGCCGGGGATGCGCGTTCGCCATCCTCGCTTCTCGTGCCTGCTATAAGCATATCCGCCGGCTCGCCCAGCATTTCGCCGGCCTCATACCCGAATATGCGGGTCATCGACGCGTTCGCCGATACGATCTTGCCCGTTCCATCGATCGAGATTATGCCATCGGCAACGCCATGGATGATCTCCGACAACATGGTTTCGCTGTATTCCAGGGCCTGGCCGCTTTCGGCCAGCGCGACCGCCCCGAGCTTCAACTGTTGCGCCGCGCGCACCGCGGTGCGCAGAAAGGTTGCCAGCAGCAGCGCGGCAATCAGGCTGGCGATAACGATCGGCACCAGCAGGTAATCGAACAATTTGTCGCCCGGGCGCGCCGGATTCCAGGTGATCGCGGCCAGCTTTTCGCCCTGGGGTGAACTGATAATGATGCCGACGGCTCCCTGAATGTCGGAAAGCGGCTGGACCTCGATATCCTCGATAAGAAAGTCGTCGGACAGACGCGCCAGAAGCGCGTCGTCGACCAACCTAATAATCACCATCGCGGTCCCGTTGGCGTTATTGACGCCGGGCTGCGTTATAATACTGGCCGAGGCGATATGAAGCCGACCGCCATGGATAACGAAGGCCGAAGTCCATTCCAAATTGGCAACAGGCAGCTTCCTGACGTCGTGCACGATACCAAGTATCGTTGGGGTGATGCTTGCATCGTCCGTGCTCCAGGACTGGTAAATCGCCGAGTCATCTCGGCTGACGACCATTACGTCGACCGCGCCAAAACCGCTTTTCACCGCCGAAAGATGTTCGTCCGCCCACGCCCGATCGAAATTCTCCACCAGATTCTGGTAAGATTCGCTGGAATGCGCCAACGTCACGGCCACCCGCCCGAAATCGCGGCCGACCGTTTTGAAGGCCGCGTCCAGTAATTTCTGCGAGCGAACCACTTCCGCTTCGTTCTGAATGCCTGTGCCGGTCAGCAATACGGACAAAACAACGCCGGAAAGGATCAGCAAAACCGCCACGATCGGCGTGATCAACGCCCGCAGGGACATGGCGCTAGGTCGAAAATCGTCTTCTTTGTCAGACAAGATCATCACCTCGGTATTTTCATTTACACCACAGCCGAATAGCGGCACCCGCTAGCGGCGCCACAGATGCCCCACCCTCGACCAGCCGGTTTCTGAAATTCTTGCACCCCCATCATTCGCGCAAAATAGTGTAGATTTCGTTGCCAGGCACACATCAGTTTTCCAAAATCTTGCCTGGCGCCGAAATTTCCCAATCTCGACCTTCTGCCCGCAACTTTTCACACGCGTTGGGATAATCGCCTGTACAACCGCCGCGCAGCACCCGAAAAATCGTAAAATACGATCCCGCCGATACCGGCGCCAGCAGTTCAGGGACCGGATTCTCAGCCTCTCCCCCATGAACAAGCACAACATAGTCGAAACGGTCCTGCCACATAAAGCCGAAATTGCGCTGGTCGCCGACCTGGATATCGCCATCGAACCAGTCGAAAAGGGATGGATCGGCCCAGGCCCGCAACCCGCCAGTGCTGATTGGCAACCCCACCGGCGTATCGATTTCCCGCAGGTGAGGCGCGGCGACAATCGGCTGTTTCATCGGGTCAGTGAAAAGCGTCGGCAAGAAAACACTGCGGTCGAGCACTGAAAAATTGGTGAAATGGTGATAGATATCCCGGAAGGCGCCGGGTTCGCCGGCCACCGGCGTCCCCGCGTCCTGCGCCTGCAGGATGCGCTCGCCGGGCTTGAAAACCGCCGCGGCCGCCCGGTATTCGGCAATCTGTGCATCGTAGACCCGCCAATCACCGGCGATCTGATATATCCGGACGCCAAACACAATCGTGGCCGCGGCGGCGATAATTACACCCGCGCGCCGCGGTCCGGTATAGCGCAGGCCCGCGGACGCCAGAAACGCGAATGCGACCCATAACCTGACATCCAGCCCCCACACCCCACCGAAACGTCCATAGCCCCAGAAAGGCGCGGCCAGAGCCAGGGCTATCAGTGACAGGATCGGCAAAGCCATGCCACGCGCGGGCCGCAGCCAGCGCATTGGTAAACAGACCAGCAGCACCCCCGCGACGAACAGGATCGGGATGGCGTCCTCCGCGCTAAAATTACTGATCAGCGGTGACAGAATGCCCCGCGCTCGTATGATCGGGTCGCCCCAGACCCATTCCGGATCCCGTACACGGGGCGGCAAGGCAATAATGAACAGGGCGAAGGCCGGCAGGAACTGTGCCGCCCCCAGGGCCCAGTCGCGCGCCAGCCCCTTCCAGTCGGGCCAACGATCCCGGGTGCGCCCTACCTCCCAGGCGCCAACCATGACCCCATAAATCCCAAGCGCCATCAGGTGCACGAAAAACATCGCAATGCCGCCGATCGCAAACAGGGCCGTGCGCCGCCATCCCGCCCGGCCCGCGGTCGCGATCCACGCCGCGAAACCGACCAACCCCAGCCCCAGCCCGAACAGGAAATTCAAAAAACCCCAGATCAGCACATGATTGAACATAAAGAGGAAAAGCGCGGTCGGCCATAAATCCAGCCTGCCGTTGATGGCGCGGTAGGCGGCGAGTGTTCCACCGGCCAGCGTCAACATACACAACAAGGTAAACCAGCGGCCCAGTTCCAGCGGCGCGACGAAACCGGCCAGCGGCGTCAGCAGCAGATCGACCGCCAAATTCGGTTGCAGCCCCCAGTTCAGGCGGTAATTCTCGGCCAGCGCCGGGTCCTGCCCGATCTCGGCCAGAATCCGGATCCGCGCCATGTGATTCGGCATGTTCGCCAGCGGCACGACATCAACCAGGAACAGCGGCACGGCCGCCGCCAGCATCAGCACCGCGAACACCGCCAAAAGCGCGCGATTGCTCAGCGGCGGCTCGTTAGCGGCATTCGCGGAACTTTCAGTGACCGGGTCGTTTCGAGGCGTCATGCTGATGCTCAAACAAGATTGCTAAAAAATAAAGGCTGGCCTTGGCTTGCTGCCGTTTAATATAGGGTTTTAATTTAAATCTACGTTAATTGTGGTTGGATAATTCGGCGCGAACAAGATAGCTCATTAAGATGTGCCGTGATGGAGAGCCGTTTTCGTTGATCTCGAGTTCGTGGATAATGCCCTTGGCATCCTGAATTTTGGCAATGCGGCTCTCCGGTGCATATAGCCACCGTCCGACTTGTGGTCGAGTAGCGAGTAATCGGCCGCGGGTGAGCGGGATCAGGGCCCGCTTACGCTATACTCTAGCTTAGTGAGTACCCGACTTTTTTATTAGTGTATTTCAACCACTTACCATGAATATAGTGCAATTCCCCGCAAACCATCTCAAAGATCCCGAACGGTTTCCGCGATCAGCCAGTCGACGACCGCTTTCAGGGCCTCCTGCTGGCTGGCGCCGGCCTCGACCGCATCGTTATAGATCGAGACCTGTCGGTGGGCGCTGGTACCCCGGGCCAGGATGTTCCGTGCCCGCTCGATTTCGGTGACGCAACCCAACCGCTCGGCGTCGGCTCGCATAAGTTCCAGCAGTTCCTCGAGCAATTCCGGATAGGGGACGACTTCGCCCCGCCCGAAATCCACCAGCCCCTTCTCGAAACCGTAACGCTGGGCGCGCCAGCGGTTCTCGGCGATCAGCATGTTCGAATAATGGCGCCAGCGCTGGTTGGTCCGCCTGAGCCTGATCAGCATCGACAGAATGCAGGCATACATCGCCGCGATGGTAATGCCGTCATCCATATGGGTGCAGATGTCGGCGACGCGATTTTCCAGGGTCGGGAATATGGTATGCGGGCGGACGTCCCACCAGATCATGGAGCCGTCCTTCAACACGCCGGCATCCACCAGCACCTGCACATGACGGATATATTCGCCATAGCTGTCAAACTTTTCGGGCAGACCGGTGCGCGGCAGTTCGTTGAACACGCTGAGGCGGTAGCTCATCAGACCGGTATTGTCGCCGCGCCAGAACGGCGACGATGTGCTGAGCGCCAGCAGGTGCGGCAGGAAATAGGCGACCTGACCGAGCAGGTCGATGCGCAGATCGTCGTCGTCGATGCCCACATGCACATGCATGCCGCAGATCAGCAAACGCCGGGCGACCCCCTGCATGTCCTCGGCCAGCACATTGTAGCGTTCCTTGTCGGTATGGTGCAGGGCCGACCACTCGGCGGAAGGATGCGTCGATACCGCGACCGGCGCCAGCCCGTGCGCATTAGCCGCCGAGGCAACGCTGAGCCGCAGTTTCGCCAATTTGTCGCGCGCCTCGGCGATGGAATGGCAGACCGCCGTGCCGACCTCGACCTGGGCCCGCATGAATTCCGCCATCACCATGCCGACGCTGTCGTCGATGCCGGCGGCGCATTCGTCCAGGATACCCTGGGGCGGGTCGTCGGCGACATCGCCGGTCGAGGGGTCCACCAGCAGATACTCTTCCTCGATGCCGATGGTGAATTCGCCGGTTCCGTCCTGGTTCATGATGCCTCCTTTACTTCCGCGCCTATGGCCTGGGCAATGTCGGGATGGGCAAGGACATTCGCCAGCGCCTTGCCCACCAACTCGGCCCAGTGCAGGCTGCCGTGATGGGTGTCGACCAGATCCTGCCGAATTTCCAACAGCACGTTCGGCCGGCCCCCCGGCAGGGCATGGGTCTCGATGGTATAGCCATGCGGGTCGAGCCCCGAATAGGGCTGGTTGTCGCCGATGCAAAGCGTCGAATCGCGGGTCAGTTCGGCGATCAACAAATCCGCCATGCGGCGATCATGGTTGGACAGGACGCCAATATGCCAGGGCCGTTCGAACTCCTTCATGACCGGCGTGCAGGTATGGATGGAGACGATCGCCGGCGTCACGCCCCTGGCGGCCACGTCGTCGATTAGCCCGGTGACCGCCCGGTGATAGGGCCAGTAGCAGCCCTCGACACGCGTTGCCCGGGCGGTCGCATCCAGCCCCCGATTCCCCGGCACTATGGTTCCGTCGCTGATCTGGCGCATGGCGGTGGGGTCGTCGTGGGAACGGTTACAGTCCACCACGAGGCGCGAAAACCCGGATAATACGGCCGGGACTTCCAATATCCCGGCCAGATGGCGTGTAACGTCGGCCGCGCCGATGTCCCAGGCGATGTGACGCGACCGGGCGGCCTCGTCGAGGCCGAGATCGCCCAGCGCCGCCGGTATTGCGTTGCTGGCGTGGTCGCACAGCAGCACCGCCGGTATCGCGCCATGCGGTTTCAGGATCGTAAAAGGCGGCGGATCGCCCGGCGCAAGCAGTTCCATGCCTGAATCTCGTTCGGTCATGGCAGCATAATAACCCAAAATTAGCCGACGGGAAGTGACGCAGCGCAAAGCAGTTCCGTTGCGCACGGGCAAGCCAGAGGCTAAGAATCACGCTGGGAATTTCCTTCAACCGCGACAGGCCGGACATGACGGACCGCACAACACAAAACAATGCCGCGCGGGCCGACGGGCTGGCGCTGGCGGCATTGTTGCTGGGGGCGGTACTGGTGGGTGCCTCGCCGATCTTCGTCCGGCTGAGCGAATTGGGACCGATGGCGACCGCATTCTATCGCCCGTTCCTGGCGCTTCCGGTGCTGATGATCTGGATGGCGGCGGACCGACGGCATAATCCGGAAACGCGCAGACCCGCCAAGCGCGGTGATTATTTCAGGCTACTGCTGGCCGGTGCGTTCTTTTCCGGCGACCTGGCCTTCTGGCACCTGTCGATCATGAATACCAGCGTGGCCAACGCGACCCTGTTCGCCAATTTCGCGCCGATCTTCGTCACGCTGGGCGCCTGGTTGCTGTTCGCGCACAAGGTCACGCGGCAATATCTGGCGGGCATGGCGCTGGCGCTGACCGGCGCGGCGGTGCTGGCCGGCGAGAGCTTCGTACTGGCCCCTGAAAACCTGCTTGGCGATTTTTTCGGGTTGGTTACCGCCATGTTCCTGGCCAGCTATATCCTGGCCATGTCGCGCCTGCGCGCCGGTTTCTCGACCGCGACCACCATGGCCTGGAGTTCGCTCGGCACGGCCGCCGTGCTGCTGCCGGTCGCCCTGTTGTCCGGCGAGGAGATGTTCGCGGTCACCCTTTATGGCTGGATGATTCTGGTCGGGCTGGCGCTGTTCAGCCACGCGGCGGGCCAGGGAACCATCATCTATGCGCTGGCCCATCTGCCGCCAGGGTTGTCCTCGATCGGCCTGTTGCTGGAACCAGTCGCCGCCGCCCTGCTGGCATGGGTCATCCTGGCGGAAGCGGTTTCCCCCTGGCAGGGCGCGGGCGGTGTTATCATACTGTGGGGCATCGTGATAGCGCGGAGGGGAAGCCGATGATGCGACCATAGAACACATGACAAACCGGTAAAAATCACTAATTTAGGTCGCATGAAACGCCAGAATCACACCAAGATCGTCGCCACGCTGGGCCCGTCCAGTTCCTCGCCCGAACTCATCGAGGCTTTGTTCCGTGCCGGGGTGGACATGTTCCGTCTGAATTTCAGCCACGGGGTGCACGAAGAACATCGCGAGCGATACGAAATTATCCGTGCGTTGGAAAAGAAATCAGGGCGCCCTATAGCCATTCTGGCGGATCTGCAAGGCCCGAAACTTCGTGTCGGCACCTTCGCCAACGGCCCCGTCCAATTGAAGACCCGCCAGTCCTTCCGGCTGGATCTGGTCAAAAAACCGGGCGATGGCAGGCGGGTGAACTTGCCACACAAGGAAATCTTCCAGGCACTGAAAAAGGGTTCGGAGTTGCTGTTGAACGACGGCCGTATCCGCCTGAAGGTCAGCGAATGCGGCCCGGATTATGCCGAGACCAAGGTGATGGTCGGCGGCCCGCTGTCGGACCGGAAGGGCGTGAACGTGCCCGGCGTGGTGCTGCCGCTGTCGCCGCTGACCGCGAAGGACCGCAAGGATCTGGCCTTTGCGCTGGATCTGGGCGTCGACTGGATCGGCCTCAGCTTCGTACAGCGGCCGCAGGATATCACCGACGCCCGCAAACTGATCGCCGGGCGCGCCGCGATATGCGCCAAACTGGAAAAACCCGCCGCGGTCGAATGCCTGGACGAGATCGTGGCGTTGACCGACTCGGTGATGGTGGCGCGCGGCGACCTGGGCGTGGAATTACCGCCCGAGGATGTGCCGGTGCTGCAAAAACGCATGATCCGCGCCTGCCGGGAGTATGGCCGCCCTGTCATCGTCGCCACGCAGATGCTGGAATCCATGATTGACGCCCCGACGCCGACTCGCGCGGAAGCCTCCGACGTCGCGACCGCGGTCTATGACGGGGCCGACGCGGTGATGCTGTCGGCGGAAACGGCGGCAGGCAAATACCCCGTCCAGGCGGCCGCCATGATGGACCGCATTATCGGGCGCGTGGAGAAAGATCCATTTTACTGGAATTTCATCGAGGCAGACCGGGTCGAGCCCGAGGCGACCTCGGCCGACGCCATCAGTGCCGCGGCGCGTCAGGTTGCCCAAACACTTTCGGCCAAGGCGGTGGTGACATATACGACGTCGGGTTCGACCTCGCTTCGGATCGCGCGCGAACGGCCGCAAGTACCAATTCTCAGCCTGACGCCAAAAGTGGAAACGGCGCGCAAACTGGCCATCGTCTGGGGCGTTCACTCGGTGCATACCGCGGACGCCCGCAGTTTCGACGACATGGAAAGGAAAGCGTCGGCGGCCGCACTGGCCGACAATTGCGCCAAACATGACGACCGCATCGTGATTACCGCCGGTGTCCCATTCGGCACTCCGGGTGCGACGAATGTGTTGAGAATCGCGCGGATAAGGAAGGATTAGAGCGGGATTCCCTCGGTTTCCTCGATCAATTCCTCGGCGCGCCGGCGAATTGCTTCCATTTTGGGATTGATTTCAAGCGCTGCGCGAAAGGCCTTCACCGCCGCTTCTTTCTGATCCAGGGCATCATATATCAGGCCCAGACCCGACAGCGCCCCGAAGTGGCGTTCCTCGAGCGTCAGGGTCTTCTGGATATCAGCAACCGAACTGTTGAAATTGCCCATCAGGTAATGCAGGGTCGCGCGCTTGTTCCAGCCCTCGGCGAATTCCGGTTCGATTTCCACCAGGGCATTGAAATTGACCAGCGCTTTATCGTGCTCGCCGTTGTTCATATATTCCACACCCTGGCGCAACAAGACGCCGCCACCGACGGTATTCGTTGTCGACCAGATGTGCCAGATATAGAGTTCTATCTCATGCGCCGCCTCGTAATCGGGGGCGGTTTTCAGCTTTTCGAATAACGCATCCAGTTGCGGATCTGTCTGGTCCGCCATGGCAGGAACGGTGAGCGTCATGAAAAGCAGAGCGATGACGGCGCGGACATACATATTCTTCATAGGACAATTATGGTACCCAATTGTCATACAGGCAATGTTGGCGCGCAAACTGCGAGTTCAGGATATGATATTGCCGGGGAAAACTGAAAGAACGACGTCCCATGCCGGCGGAAGACTATTTCTCGAAAACATACCAGAGCGCGCGGGCAAAATTTCTTGCCGCCTGTCGGGAATTGCGCCTTCAGCCGACGGGATTTCGCACACCTGACGGCCCGCAAGAACCAGAGCCACCGCTGGTTGACTGTTTGCGTCTCGGCAACCCGTCCGCCAACCACTTGCTGGTGATCTGCGGTGGCGACAGGAAGGCCGACGCGCTGTGTTGCGGCGGAATCGAAACCGGCTGGTTGAGTGAGTTCGGCAAGGCAAACCTGCCCGCCGACACCGCCATCGTTCTGCTGCATCACGGAGCCGCGCCGGCAACCGGCGGCGAAGTCCCCGGCGACAGCGGGCCGCCGCCCCAATGGGACGATGACATCCTGGCAAAGGTTGAAGAACGCTACGCCGAATATGCGCGCCAGCAAGGCATCGATTCGACCGGCGCGCCGATTGCCGGTCCAACCGATGGCGACGTGTCGGGTTATCCGGGCCAGATAATGGATATGCTGGCCCATACCATGGCGCCGGCCGCGGCCGGTAAAATCGTTATCATCGAGATCCGGGTCGGACCGGGACCCTGGGGAGAAGCCGAACTGACGCCTCGCCATCCGCCGGCGAGCCCCAGCGCCACGCGAATTCGAAAATGGTTCACCCTGCCGGAACCTTCCGAGGACGAACCCAAGGGCGATCGGGAAATGGACAGCCTTGGCGCCAGCCTTCGCCGGCGTTTCCCGCAGGCCGACATTACCGCCGCTACCGCCGCCTTCGGCACTTATTCGATGATGTCGGTGCTGGAAAGCCTGGCGGCACGGTCCGATGGCCAGGCGTTGCCGGAAACCGGAAAGATGGTCTACCCGCAAAGCGCCGAGTGGCGCGAAGCGGTGTGGCGAAGCGCGATCGTGGTAATCCAGCGCGCGCTGACCGGCCTGCACTCTGAATAAGGGGCTTGGTATTATTCTGCCGCCAGCGTCGATGCGCCGAGAGCGGCCACTGGACCCAGAGCATGACCGTGCAGCGCCGGCGGCATGGGGCCGCCGGTGGCCCAGTCCAGCAGTTCCACCGTATGCACCACCGGTCGCTCGGTGCCGCCGGCGATTTGCGCCATGCAGCCGATATTGCCGGCCGCGATCACCGGCGCGCCGGTGGCGTCGATATTGCGGATTTTGCGGTCGCGCAGACTTGTGGCGAGTTCCGGCTGCATGATGTTGTAGGTTCCCGCCGAGCCACAGCATAAATGTCCCTCGGCTATTTCGCGGACCTCAAAACCGGCCTGGGTCAATAGCTGTCTGGGCAGAGCGGTTATCTTCTGCCCGTGTTGCATGGAGCAGGCGGAATGATAGGCCACGGGAAAAGAACCAGGCCGGACAGTTTCGTTCAGCCCGATCTCGGCCATATATTCCGTGATGTCACGCGCGATCGACGAGACGGTTTGCGCATCCTCGGCCAAGGCCTTGTCATCGCGGAGCATGAAGCCGTAATCCTTGACCTGGGTGCCGCAACCGCTGGTATTGATGATGATCGCGTCCAGTCCGTTGCGCCGTTTTTCGCGCATCCAGCTTTCGATATTGCCCGCCGCCTGGGCGTGGGAGTCATCGGTGCGGCCCATATGATGGACCAGCGCGCCGCAGCAGCCCTGGCCGCGCGGGATCACCACCTCGACCCCGTGCCGGGTCAACAGGCGAACCGTCGCCTCGTTGATCGCCGGGTTCAGCACCTTCTGGGCACAGCCGGTCATCAGCACCACCCGGCCGCGCCGGGCGCCGTTCACAGTGAAAACCTGTGGCTTGTCCACGGCCGAGGGTCCGCCCAACCGTTTGGGCGCCAGCGCCATCATCGCGCCCAGCCGCCCCGGCAAGAGTTTGGCGAAAGGCCGGCCAAAAAGGGCACCGATCAGCGCGATCCGGAACAGGAAGGGACGCGGCAGCAGCAGCGCCAGCATGGATCTTAGCAAGCGCTCGCCCAGGGGGCGCCGGTAAGTCTTTTCGATATGGGCGCGGCCGAGATCGACCAGGTGCATGTAATGCACCCCCGACGGACAGGTCGTCATGCAACTCAGGCAGCTCAGGCAGCGGTCGATATGCTTGACCACAGTCGCAGGCGCGGGGCGGTTCTCCTCCAGCATATCCTTGATCTGATAGATCCGGCCGCGTGGGCTGTCCAGTTCGTCGCCCCGCAGCACATAGGTCGGGCAAGTCGCCGTGCAAAAACCGCAATGGACACAGGCGCGCAAGATTTCGTTCGCGACCCTGATGTCGGGGTCGGCAAGCTGTTCAGGGGTAAAATTCGTCTGCATCAGATTTCTTCGTACATACGGCCGGGGTTGAGAATGCCCTTCGGGTCGAAGGCGGCCTTCACGCGCTGCGCCAGCATCGTCCTGGCGCCGGGCTGGGGTTGAAAGACCGGGATATTGCGCCTGATCTCCTCCGGCGCGCGGAACAGGGTGGCGTGGCCGGTCGTGCGTTCGATGGCCGCGCGCACGGCCTCGTGGCTGGCGTCCGTGCCTGGCGGCAGGGCCAGCCAGACCAGCCCGCCGCTCCAGTCCAGGAATGCCTCGGCGCCCTCAATCGCCGTCAGTTCGCCAACCAGGTCCGGCGCGGAAGCGGGCGGCGCCGAAAGTTTCCAGACCGCCCGGTCGTCGCCGGGATTGGCGAAGGGCATGACGTCGCGAACCTCACGCCAGAAGGCGATCGAGTTTGTGCTGTGCAATTCTTCCGTCGCGCCGAATTCCGCCAGCATCTCGCGCAGGGCGTTGCAGCGATATTCGGTGGACGGCCCCGGCCCTTCAATGCGCAGCGCCGCGACCGGGCCCTTCTGCCCGGCGATCAACTCAACGCTGGAGTTGCCGGCCAGCGAGGCCGGCAGCCAGGCCGCGCCCGAAACCTCATGGGGGCTTTGCATCGCCATGACCATCGCCGGCACCGCCTTGTCCGGCCCGGCGCCGACCAGCAGCGCGGTCCGCGTCCTTTCCGGGACCGGCAAGACCTTCACCGTCACATCGGTCATGGCCGCCAGCGTGCCCCAGGAACCCGCCATCAGTTTGCTGAGATCGTAGCCGGTAACATTTTTCACCACGCGCCCGCCGGATTTGAAAATCTCGCCCCGACCGGAGACCGCGTGGAAGCCCAGAAAATGATCGCGCGCGGCGCCGCTCTTGACCCGGCGCGGGCCGGAAAGATTGCAGGAAATCACGCCGCCCAGCGAGCCCGATGGCGCGTTGGAACGGGCGCCCGAACCGCCCTGCCCGCCAGTGACGGACGCCAGCAGCGGCCCATAATCCGGCGGTTCGAATTCCAGTTGCTGGTTATTTTCGCGCAAGGCCGCCTCGATCTCGGCGATCGGGGTCGCCGGGCTGGCCGTCATTACCAATTCATCGGGCTCATAGAGCGAAATACCGGCCATGCCGCTGAGCTCCACGACGTGATCGACCGCCATCGGCCGCCCCAGCGCGCGCTTGCTGCCGGTGCCGACGATTTCCAGCGTCTTGTCCGCGGCGGCGGCCCAGGCCAGCAGGTCACGCAGTTGGTCCGGATTATCCGGGCGGAATGTCTCACTCACGGTCCTGTTTCCCTAAAACCGGGGTATGTCGGGGAATCGCGTCTCCCCATTATGCACATGCACGCGGCCAAGTTCGGCGCAGCGGTGCAGCACCGGAAACATCTTGCCGGGATTGAGCAGCGACAACGGGTCGAAGGCGCATTTCACGCGCATCTGCTGGTTCAAATCTTCCTCGGAAAACATTTCCGGCATCAGGTCGCGCTTTTCCACGCCCACGCCATGCTCGCCAGTCAGAACGCCCCCGACCTCGACGCAAAGTTTCAGAATTTCGGCGCCGAACTCCTCGGCCTTCTCCAACTCGCCGGGGACGTTCGCATCGTAGAGAATCAGCGGGTGGAGGTTTCCGTCGCCGGCGTGGAAAACATTGGCGACCCTGAGATCGTACTTGTCCGACAGCTCGGCCATCCGGCTCAGCACCTCTGACAACCGCCCCCGCGGGATCGTGCCATCCATGCAGTAATAGTCGGGGGAGATCCGGCCCACCGCCGGGAAGGCTGCCTTGCGGCCAGCCCAGAATGCCTGGCGCTCGGCGTCGGATTCCGACACGCGAATCGTGGAGGCGCCACACTCCCTGGCGATTTCTGTCACGCGTTCGATCAGATGGTCGACCTCCACCGCCGGGCCGTCGAGCTCGATAATGATCAGCGCCTCGACATCGAGCGGATAGCCGGCATGAACGAAATCTTCCGCCGCCCGGGTCGCCAGCTTGTCCATCATTTCCATGCCCGCCGGGATCATGCCCGCGCTAATGACCTTCGCCACACAGTCGCCGGCCTGCTCGCTGGTCGGGAAACCCGTCAACATGGCGCGCACGGTCTCGGGGCTGCGCAAAATGCGGACCGTCACCTCGCTGACGACGCCCAGAAGCCCCTCGGAGCCGGTCAACAGCCCCAGCATGTCGTAGCCGCCGGCATCCAGATGCTTGCCGCCGAACCGCATGACCTCGCCCTCGATGGTCACCAGTTCAACGCCCAGCACGTTATTGGTGGTCAGACCGTATTTCAGGCAATGAACGCCGCCGGAATTCTCGGCGATATTGCCGCCGATGGTGCAGGCGATCTGGCTCGACGGATCGGGCGCATAGTAGAAACCCTTGTGCTGGACCGCGTTGGTAATGCCGAGGTTGGTGACACCGGGCTGCGTCACCACGCAGCGGTTGTCGAAATCGACTTCCAGAATACGGTTGAATTTTGCCATCGACAGCAGCACGCCATCGGCCAGCGGCAGGGCGCCGCCCGACAGCGACGTGCCGGCGCCACGGGGAACCACCTTGATCTCGTTTTCGTGACAATAGCGCAACACCGCGGCGACCTGTTCGACCGTTTCCGGCAGAACTACCACCAACGGGGGCTGGCGATAGGCGGTCAGCCCGTCGGACTCATAAGGACGCAACTCGTCCTCATCGACGATCACCCCGCCCTCGGCCGGCACTATCTTGGCGAGTTCCGCCGCAATAATTTCCCGCCGCGCGAGCGTTCCCTGATCGGGTATGGGCATCTTCATCGGTATCTGGCCCGCTTGCTGTTATACAAATCTCGTGATAGCAGCATTATCAGCCGAGGTGAACATCAACTTGCGTCGAACAGAACAAACCGCGCCAATTTGGCGCGGTTTACCGAATTGGGAAGACCGGCCCCCGCGGGCCAGACGCCATCAGCCCTGGCGGGCCTTGAAACGCGGGTTGCGCTTGTTGATGACGTACAGACGTCCCTTGCGACGGACGATCCGGCACTCTTTGTGCCGGTCCTTCATCGACTTGAGCGAATTGACTACTTTCATGGCTCTCCGCCGCCTCGAGGGCGGTCCCTAAATCAAGTGGCGCGGAACATAAGGGCGGAAGTTCCCCACGTCAAGGGATTCCGAAGCAGCCAGCAATTGACAATGGAGCCCGATGATTTTGGCGGACCCCTGAGTTGAGAAATATGACAATATTCGATCCCTCGGGTAAGGGACCCAACACTTTCTTAATATATTTTGGTAACAATGAAGAAAATTTAATGCGGCGGATAACATTAGTTGGAATCGCGCCTACGGCTGCGCTTATCGGCCACAATCGCGCGGGGCCCTAAATTGGGAGAAAACATGATCGGACTAAAAAAACTGTCAACGGCATTGGCATGGATATCGATCGCGCTTGTTTCAAGCCTGTCACAGGCTGCGGCGGACGAGAATCTGCAACGACCCACGGGCCCGGTAATCCTTACTATTTCTGGCAATATTACGAAAACGAATAATGGCGATAAAGCGGATTTCGACCTCGAAATGCTGCACGCGCTTGGCACGCGGGCAATGTCGATGACAACATCATGGACGGATGGCACACAGGAATTCAGCGGCGTATTGATGCGCGATCTGATGGCGGCTGTCGGCGCAACGGGCAAAACGGTTGAGGCTATCGCGCTTAACGACTACACATACGGAATCAATATCGAGGATTTCTCGCTGTATCCGGTAATTCTCGCGACAAAGCTGAATGGCAAAATTATCAAGGTTCGAGACAAGGGACCTCTGTGGATCATCTACCCGCTAGATGAATTCACCGAAATACAGCAAGACTCCATTGAGCGACGAATGGTTTGGCAACTGAGGCAACTGACTGTCCAATGAAACAGAGGAAACTCCTCAGCGTCTATACTCTGCTGGGCATAATCATGTTGGCGTTTTCGATCAGCATGATCCTCAGTTTTAATAATTTGCGGAAATACGAAAAGCTTGCCCAGACGGAAATCACCGACGCGACCTGGGTTATTTACCAGGCCGAGATCGAACTCACCCGTTTTCTCAATACGCTGGATGTATTTATGTACGGTGACGATTCCGTATACAGCCGCGAGGACGTGATCGAGCGAATGGAGATTTTCTGGAGTCGCCTGCCGCTGTTTCTCGAAGGCAGCGAGGGCCGCAAACTCTCCAGGATCGGCAATACCCAGGAGGCCGCGCGCGCCGCGATGGACGTGTTGGAGCGCATGGAGCCACGGGTAATGGCGTTGGACAGAAACAACAAAGACGAATATCTGAAAATCCGAACCGAGTTGCACGGGTTGCTTGAGCCTTTGAACAGAACCCTGATGGATGCACGGCAATGGCAAGAGGGCGCGGCGCTGATTCGCAGCGAGCGGCTGGATCGCGGCTATATCGAGATGTTGTTGGCGTCGGTCGGCATATTGATGAGCGGTGGTTGCCTGCTGCTGTTGCTGTTGCACGAAATTCGCGAGGCGAGGCGCGCCCAGACGGCGGAGATGAGCGCCACCGCACGCCTGTCCGCCGCGATCGAGAGTTTTTCCGATGGTTTCAGCCTGTTTGACAAAGACGGCCGCCTTGTCATGTGCAATCAGGAATTCCGCACAATGCACCCGCTACTCGCTGACAGGCTGGTCCCGGGTATCGAATTCGAGGAAATTGTCCGCTCCCTTGTCGAAAACGGCCAAATTCCCGAAGCCATAGACCAAGAAGACGAATGGGTAAAACGCAGGATGCGCATGCATCGCAATCCGTTGGAGGATTTCGAAGTCAAATTCGTTGACGGGCGCTGGTTGCGCGTCAGTGAACGCCGCACCGGGGATGGCGGCGCTGTAAGCATACGCACGGATATCACCGCCTTGAAACAGCGCCAGGAAGACCTGTCGTCGCAACAGCAACGCGCCGACAGCGCCAACAAGGCGAAAACGGACTTCCTGTTGACCATGAGCCACGAGCTGCGCACGCCGCTAAACGCCATCATGGGTTTTTCGGAAGTCATGAAACAGCAGCTTCGCGGACCGCTGGGCGACGAACGCTATGTTGACTACTCCAACGACATATATAACAGCGCCAGCCATCTTCTGGCGGTCATCAACAACATCCTCGACATATCGCGCATCGAGGCCGGCCGGCTGGAACTGGACGAGCAGGCAGTAATCATCGGTGAAGAAATTGAAAAGGCAATGCGCCAGCTTGAGGAAGAGGCCCGCGGCGCCGACGTCAAACTGGCCAGCGACATCGAGCAGGATCTGCCTTTACTGCTGGGCGACGCGCACAAGATTCAGCAGATTGTCATAAATCTGGTCGGAAACGCAGTACGCTATATGCCCGACAGCGGGAAGGTCACGGTGCGCGCCCTTTGCGAGAAGGAAGGCGGTATCGTGCTGCAGGTCGAAGACGATGGCGAGGGCATGTCACCCGAGGATGTGGAACGGGTCATCTCGCCCTTCGTGCGACTGAGCAACCCGATGGTGCGCGCCCATGACGGCACCGGGTTGGGTTTGCCGCTGGTCAAGGCACTGGTCGAACTTCATGGCGGTGAATTCACACTGACCAGCGAGATCGGCAAGGGCACGATCGGAACGGCGACCTTCCCCAAGAGCCGCGTTATCCAGCCGGCAACCACACTGCTTCACGACGGAACCGCAAGTTAGAGCAATATCCGATCGGATAGAATTGCTCGACATCTTAAGAAGATAGAGCATCTTTATCCGATTAACTGGATCGCATAAGCGATTACAATTGGTCAGATGATGCTCTAGAGCAATTTCCGATCGGATCGAACCGGTTCGGTTCAATCCGATCGGATAAAATTGCTCGCCATTTTAAGAAGATAGAGCATCTTTATCCGATAAATTGAATCGCATAAGCGATTCCAATTGATCGGATGATGCTCTAGCAGCGAACCACTGACGAAGTCAGTATCAGTTTTTCTTTTTATCCCCGGTATATTGTTCGTCCAGCCGATTTATGCGGCTGTAGAGGCTGTAGCTGCGGTTCATAAGATCGTTGAGCCCGTCGGGCAGGTCCTCTTCCATCTCATCAATCGTGCGCTTCAGACACACACGTTGGCCTTCCAGACGGTACTTGTCCTTGATGAATTCGTCTGCACCGATTTCGCCCTCATGCACGGCGCGCTGCGCCATCAGCCAGGCCATAACCTGGGTCAGACGCGAAGTCAGCCGCAGGGTCTCCTGGGTCATCGCCACGGGGTCCGGCGGATTGTTGGAATATTTGAAGGCCTGGACATCGTTTTCGACATAGTTGCGGGCCTCAACCAGCATTTCAAACGCCTCGTCATAAGCGCCCCGGAAATACATCGGCGCTTTAACGGCGTCTTCAGTTTTCTGTTCTGTATCGTCTGTCATGTCCAGTTCCTCCTGCCGATCAATTTTCCACCCGCCGGCTCATCAGTAAGTACTTAATATAGTTCATTTTTTAGTGATTTGCAAATTTACCGGTCGTTAACCATATGCCCCCTTGAATCCAAAGGGTCATTGCTTAAATGAATCGTATTCCCGATGCCACCGTTTGGGTCGGGACTTGAAAAAGCCGGATTATCCGGCAGGTCTGGCTCATGCAGCAGATCAACCAAACAGTCTCGCTTTTAAAAAGGAGAACGAAACTATGCGTACGTCTTTCGATTTTTCCCCCTTCGCCCGTTCCACCGTCGGTTTCGACCGCATGCTGCGCCTGCTTGACGGCGTCCCTGGCGCCGGCGATGCGCCATCCTATCCGCCCTACAACATAATCAGGACGGCCGAGGACGAGTACGAGATCGCCGTTGCGGTCGCCGGATTCGGCGAGGATGAACTTGAAGTCAAACTCCATGACGGCCAATTGACCGTCAAGAGCACGCCCGACAAGGCCGAGAAAAAGGAGGCCGCTTACATCCATCGCGGCATCGCGCGGCGCGCCTTCGAATTGCGCTTCAGCCTGGCCGATTATATCGAGGTAAGCGGCGCGCATGTGGAAAACGGCATGCTGCATGTCGAACTGGTGCGAAACGTACCCGAGGCCAAAAAGCCGCGCACCATTGCGATCGGTAAGGCCGATTTAAAAAAGACGTTGCCGGGCAAACAGGCCGCCTGACAGCCGAATAACTGCGTTAAACACAAATGGGCGCGCTGGAAACGGCGCGCCCTAATACCAAGGCTCCGCTAACAGCGGCTCCAGTGCTCGCTTGATTTTGGACGGAATCGGAACGGGGCGCCGCGTCTCGCGGTCCACCCAGACATGGACAAACCGGCCCAGCGCGGCGGGTTCTTCCGAATCGCTTCGAAACAGGCCGATCTCATAGGTCACGCTGCTGTTGCCCAACCGGGTGACGCGCAGGCCGGCGTCGATAATATCGGGAAACTTCAACTCACCAAAAAACCGGCAGCCCGTCTCGGCGACAACGCCGAAGGCAGTATCTTTGTGCATGTCCAGCCCGCCAGTCTCGATCAGATGGTGATTCACCGCCGTATCGAAATAGGAATAATATGTGACGTTGTTGACATGCCCATACACATCATTGTCCATCCAACGCGTCGGGATGGCCATAAAATGCGGGAAATCGCCGCGCATCGGCGCCGGTTTATCGTTCATTAATATATCCTTGGAAAAACATGCCGATATGGGAAACCACAAATTTTTGGGCCGCCCCCGAAAGGGCGGCCCTGATTATTATTGTGGAGCAGTTACAGCAGACACGAACCGAAACCCGTGAATGGTACTCACGGCTCCCTGGATTTTTGTCGGGAAGCGCCGGCCGTGCGTGGTTCTGCTGGTCTGCCTGCCTGTCCAACTTGCCCACGGCGGCTACGTTAGCGCCATAAATTGAGTACGTCAAAAAAAAATGAGCCGCACAAGGCGGCTCAAGTTGGACAGGGAGGCATAAACGGGGGATCGAATTCCCAGAGAATGCTAACTAGGGGCCTCATAGGGCACCCCCAAGATGCACCACACCCCACTAACAAAAGGTTAACAACGGGAAGATATTCCAGGAATAAGATAGCATTTTATCTTTTTTTGCTTACCTGCCGATCAAAAATGGCTGAATTCAGCGGTTTTTAATCAACAGAATATCAGTCAGCGCCTGTATTTTATTTGCGGAATACGGATTCTGCGACTGATCTGGCTGAGTTCTTCCGCTTTATTTCTTCGCGGGCCCGCTCTATCTCTGCTTCAAGTTCGCCAATATATTCCTCAAGCGCCTCTACGGAGAGTACTTCAAGATTCTTAACATCCGGTTTCCGGGATTGCGGTTCCAGATCTTTCTCGTCCATGGCCGTGATCTCCTTATTGCCCGATTTTGGCTAATTCGGACTGCGCGATCAAGCCGCAAACTACCGCGGGCCCGATTTCCCCCAATGCAACGATTGCACGAAAGCATCTCTGCGTTATATAAGGCGTCAACAATTCGTACATATATGTCCCGGCCACGTAGCCGGGCAGGATCCCGGAGATTATTTTGGCCGCACCCCTGATGCCCAAGGCGACCGCCATCTGGCTGGTCGACAACACCACCCTCTCATTCGCGCAGATCGCCGACTTCTGCGGATTGCATGCACTGGAAGTCCAGGCCATAGCCGACGGCGAGGTTATGGGCGGCATGGCCGGCAACGACCCGGTTGCCAATGGCCAGCTGACCCGCGAGGATATCGCCAAGGCCGAGGCGGACGCGGATTACCGCATGAAACTGGCCGAGTCCGACATCCCGCAGCCTGTGTACCGGCACAAGGGCCCGCGCTACACGCCGGTTTCCAAGCGCCAGGACAAGCCGGACGCCATTGCCTGGATCATCCGTCATCACCCCGAACTCAGCGATGCCCAGGTCGGGCGGCTAATCGGCACCACCAAGCCGACGATCAACTCGGTGCGCGATCGCTCCCACTGGAACGTCACCAACCTGCGGCCTCGCAGCCCCGTGGAGTTGGGCCTGTGCAGCCATATGGATCTGACCGAGGAAGTGGAAAAGGCGCGCAAGACACGCCGGGGCGCCCAGGCCGTGCCGATGACGGCCCCGGATATGCCGGAAGAGCCCGAGCTGCCGCCGGAGCCCCCGCGTTACGACTGACGACGCGGCCCTACTCCCTGTCCGGCATAGTATAGTGGAGCGCCATTCGACCACCGTCGACATAGACAGTCTGGCCGGTCATGTAGCTTGAATCGTCCGACGCCAGGAACACTGCGACTTTGGCTATTTCCCCGGGTTCGCCGGGGCGGCCCAAAGGCGTGCGCGCGCGAATTCGGCGCATGCCCTCTTCGTCTTTTGCCACGGACTGCATCAGTTCGGTCATGGTCGAACCCGGTCCGATGGCGTTGACGCGAATCTGATTGTCGGCCAGCGCAACCGCCATGCTGCGCGTTAACTGGTTCACGCCCCCCTTTGCCACGTTGTAGGGAACAATATTGGGAATCGCGAGGATTGCGTTGATCGAGGACATATTGACGATCGCGCCGCCCGTGCCCTGATTCGCCATCTGGCGCGCCACCGCCTGGCCGGTCAGGAACACACCCCGCAGGTTCACCTGCATGACGTTGTCGAAGTCTTCCTCGGTAATATCCAGAAAGTCGCTGAAACTGACGATGCCGGCGTTGGCCACGGCGCAGTCCAGCCGGCCATAGGCCCGCACCGTTTCGGCGACCAGTGTCTCTATCTGCGCTTTTTCGCGAACATCGCAGGCGATGAAGCAGGCATCGCCACCGCCGTCCCGGATCGCTTCCGCCGCCGCCTCGCCTTTCTCGCGGTTGACATCTGACAGCACGACCCTTGCACCTTCCACTGCCATCCGTTCCGCACAGGCGCGGCCGATTCCCTGCGCCGCTCCCGTTACCACCGCCACCTTGTTATCGAGTCGCATCGCAAAGTCCTCCCGTAAGTTAAATTACGCGGAAAACCTGCCATGGCGGCGAGATCGCGTCTACGCCTCCCGTCCCGCCATCAACCAGGATGACGTCGGACAAGCATGTCGCGCCGGCCTTGGATCACGCTACTCCTTGACCGGCACCGTGTAGTTCAACGCTAGCCGGCCACCATCGACATAGACGATCTCGCCGGTCATGTAGCTGGAATCCTCCGACGCCAGAAACACCGCGACCTTGCCGATTTCGCTCGGCTCGCCGGCGCGGCCCATCGGCGTGCGGGCGAGAACCTTGTGCATCGCCGCCTTGTCATTGGCGACGGATTTCAGCATTTCAGTCATGATCGAGCCCGGCCCGATGCCGTTGACGCGAATTCCCTTGTCGGCCAACGCCAGCGCCATGGCCTTGGTCAACTGGTTCACCCCGCCCTTGGCGGTGACATAGGGCACGATATTGGGGATCGCGACGACCGCGTTGATCGACGACATGTTGATTATGGTGCCGCCGCCGCCCTGTTTGACCATCTGGCGCGCTGCCGCCTGGCCGGTCAGGAAAACGCCTTTCAGATTGACGCGCAGGACCGCATCGAAATCCTCTTCCGCCAGATCCAGAAAATCGGCGAAATTCACGATACCCGCATTGGCAACCGCGCTGTCCAGGCGGCCGAAAGTCTCCACGGCGCCAGCTACCAACGCTTCAATCTGGGCCTTGTCGCCCACGTCGCAGGCGATGAAGCGAGCCTCGCCACCGGCGTCGCGAATCGCCGCGGCCACCGATTCTCCACCCTCGGCGTTCATGTCGGAGACGATAATCTTCGCCCCTTCCGCCGCCATGCATTCCGCACAGGCGCGCCCCAGCCCCTGCGCCGCCCCGGTCACCACTACTACCTTGTCCTTGAGACGCATCGTTCGTTCCTCCGCTGGTGGATATCAAACCGCAGGCTTGCCACGCCGACTGGCGACCCGCAAGGAAAAGCCCGCAAATTCGGCGATTTTCGCGTGCAACATAACCGTTAACGATAATTTCATTTAAATCCCTTCTAATTAATACCAATCGAAGAGAGGTGAGACCGTCGAAGCAACACGGTCGTGCGTTCCAGGGAGCTAACCGCGCCGCGCGGGGCCGGGATCCAAAAAGGTCCCCGTGGCCAAGTTGACCGAGGAGTACGACATGCTAGAACGGTTCGCGCCCAATCCCGTTTCCCGCAAGATCCTTTCGCGGGCAGCCGCCCTGGCGGCGTTATCCATCATCGCAACAGCATCAAGCGCTTCCGCGCAATCGGCCTGCCTGCCCCATGGCAAACTGGTGGACCTGCTGGATGGCCGCTATTCGGAACAGCGCGTCGCCGTGGGGCTGGAGAGCAACGGACGCCTGTTCGAGGTCTTCGCGGCGGACGACGGCGCCACCTGGACCATGGTCATCACCACCCCCGACGGCGCCAGCTGCGTCGTCGCCGCCGGCCTGGAATGGCAGGAACCGGAGAGGGAAGAGTTCGACCCGGAGACTTAACGCCTATCGGCTCTATTCACAGGGCGCATGAGCGCTTTCCGGGATTTCCCGGGAACCGGATTTAGCGTTGGCAAACAGCGTATTGACGATGTAATCCACGGCGCCGACAGCCCAGACATCGGCAGTGCGATAGTCACCATGGGAGTCGGGCAAACAGGAAACCAGCATGTCGGTGTTCACGCCGCCGCCCGGGTCCAGCGCCACGGCGGCGACCGGCGACCCTTTCCCGGCTAGATCGAGAGCCAGGCTGCCCATAAGGCCCTCGACCGCGAACTTGCCGGCGCAATAGGGCCCGAGCCCCGCGCTTGCGGACCGCCCCCATCCGGAACTCATGCCGACGAACAGACCTTTATCAGCCGCGATCATGCCCGGGAGGAAGGCCTTGATCGTGTTGACCATGCCGAGGACGTTGATATCCATGGCCATGCGCCAGGTCTCGCCGGAAATCTCCCATAAGGGTTCCCGCTCGTTGATAACGCCGGCGTTTGCGATGACGATATCGACGCCCCCGCTATCAAACGCAGCGCGGGCGAGCCTGTCCAATGATTCGGGGTCGGTCACGTCGGCCGCAAAGAACCGGTGCGGCGGGCCAAATTCCACCCGGAACTTTTCGGCATCGTCTTCGGACCGGACTGCGCCGTAAACGGTAATGCCGCGGGATGCGAACTCATCCACCAGGGCCCGCCCCAGCCCCCGCGCCACGCCGGTTACGACAACATTCCTCATGGCTTTCAAGACTCCTTCTCCCTACCCCGCGTACCCCACGCCCTGCAACGCCTCCCGGATCTCGTCCAGGATCGCCGGGTCGTCGATTGTCGCCGGGGTCTTGTATTCTTCCGAGTCGGCGATCTTCTTCATGGTGCCGCGCAGGATCTTGCCTGATCTCGTCTTGGGCAGGCGCGGGACCACGGTTGCCGTCTTGAAGGCGGCGACGGGGCCGATCTTTTCGCGCACCATGGCGACCACGTCCTTGACGATCTCGTCGTCGGATTTCGCGGCGCCGGATTTCAGCACCAGGAAACCCAGCGGCAGTTCGCCCTTTAACTGGTCGGCCACGCCGATCACCGCGCATTCGGCAACGTCCGGGTGGTGGGCCAACACTTCCTCCATGCCGCCCGTGCTGAGCCGATGGCCGGCGACGTTGATGATGTCGTCGGTGCGGGCCATGATGAAGATATAGCCGTCCTCGTCAATATAGCCGGCGTCGCTGGTGGCGTAGTAGCCTGGGAACTCGGACAGATATGAGTCGATATAACGCTGGTCGGCGTTCCACAGGGTCGGCAGGCAGCTTGGTGGCAGCGGCAGCCGAATCGCAATCGCCCCCATCTCGCCACGTGGCACCTGATGGCCCGCGGTATCCAGGATCTGTACATCATAGCCCGGCACCGCGCGTGACGACGAGCCCGGTTTAATCGGCAACTGTTCGATGCCCCAGCAGTTGGCGCCGATGGCCCAGCCGGTTTCCGTCTGCCACCAGTGATCGATCACCGGCACGCCGAGCTTGTCCTCGGCCCAGTGCAGGGTATCGGGGTCGGTGCGCTCGCCCGCCAGGAACAGGGCGCGGAAGTGGCTCATATCGTATTTCTTCAGCAGTTCCGCGTCCGGGTCGTCGCGCTTGATGGCGCGAAAGGCGGTGGGGGCCGTGAACATGGTTCCCACCTTGTGCTCGGAAATCACCCGCCAGAACGCGCCGGCGTCGGGCGTGCCGACCGGCTTGCCCTCGTACACGATGGTGGTGCAGCCATGCAGCAGCGGCGCATAACAGATGTAGGAATGACCGACCACCCAGCCAACATCGGAGGCCGCCCAGTAAACCTCGCCCGGATCGACATTGTAGATGTTTTTCATCGACCATTTCAGCGCCACCATATGCCCGCCATTGTCGCGCACGATGCCCTTGGGCTCGCCGGTGGTGCCCGATGTATAGAGGATGTAGAGCGGGTCGGTCGCGGCCACGGGCACGCATTCGGCCGGCGTGGCGGACACCATCGCTTCGTTCCAATCGACATCGCGGCCGGGTTTCAGGTCGCAGGCCTGCTGCTCGCGCTGCAGGATGACGCAATGATTGACCGAGTTGTCAGCCAGCGCGATCGCCTCGTCCAGCATCGGCTTGTAGGCGATGACGCGGCCCGGCTCGATGCCGCAGGATGCGCTGACGATGACCTTCGGGTCGGCGTCCCTGATGCGGGTCGCCAGCTCGTTCGGCGCGAAGCCGCCGAACACCACCGAATGCACCGCCCCGAGGCGCGCGCAGGCCAGCATGGCGATCACCGCTTCCGGCACCATCGGCATATAGAGGATGACCCGATCGCCCTTGTCCACGCCCAGCCCCCGCAGCACGCCACCAAAGCGCGCGACCTCGTCTTTCAGTTCGGCATAGGTGATGGTGCGCTGTGTGCCGGTGATCGGGCTGTCGTAAATGATGGCGGCCTGATCGGCCCGGCCCCGCTCCACATGGCGATCGACGGCGTTATAGCAGGTGTTGACCACGCCGCCGGCAAACCAGCGATAGAAGGGCTTGTTCGAATCGTCGAGAACCTTGTCCCATTTTTCGATCCAGTCGATCTCTTCCGCCGCCTCGGTCCAGAAACCTTCGGGATCGGCGAGCGAGCGGTTGTAGATTTCGTCGAATCGGCTGGTCATGTCATGCCTCCTGAATCGTCTGGCGGAATATACCGCTGCTTCTCAATATCGCTGCTATTGTCCGGCGATTATAGTGGCGGGAGCGCCGAACGAAAGGCCCTTGACTGGTTAACCTTCTATAAACATCCTTCCCTATAGACTCAGGCGTGAATCACTCTTGGCGGAGTAATTAGGAGAGTTAGATGAAGAACAAGCTGTTGAGAACGACGGCCATCGTGGTCGCGGCTGGCCTCGGCGTGGCCGGCGTGGCGTATGTTGGTGTGAAGACCGGCGTGATCCCGGCCAGTTGGGTGGCGGCCTGCTCCCCATGCAGTCCCAGTAACCCCTGCAACCCCTGTGCGGCGAGCAATCCGTGCAATCCCTGTGCGGCGGCAAACCCATGCAATCCCTGTGCGGCGACAAACCCATGCAATCCCTGTGCGGCGACAAACCCGTGCAACCCTTGCGCGGCGGCTAATCCCTGCAATCCCTGCGCGGCGCAGTAATGCCGACGGCCCCGGCCTGGCCGGGGCAATGAGACAGATTATATCGCGGCGGGCGCCAAGAGGCGCTTGCCGTACGCCCCTGCCCGCGGCCATTATGGGGAAATCGAAACAATCCTATCTAGTGGAGTGAATCAGACGGATGGTGCCCATGGGACGGCTTTACAAGTTCATCCGGCAAGGCGCGTGGCGCGCCGCGATGCCGGCGCATCGCAAGCGGCGCGCAACGCGGCCGGTGGGCTTGCAAAGCCGCCCCGTGGGTCGCGTTTCCCGCCCCCTCGATGCGTCGGGCCCGCTTGACGATGCGCCAGCATCGCCCGCGCGCGCCTTCCTGCCGAGGAAACGGGAAACACGATCCCATGGGCACCATCCGTCTGATTTACTCCACTAGGGCAGGGGATAACAGGGACATGGCCACCAGCGCATACAATGAAAATCTGAGCCGCAACGACGCCAACTTCACGCCGCTTACGCCGCTGAGCCTTATTCGCCGGGCGGCTTCGGTCTATCCGGGCCGCACGGCGGTGATCCATGGCAGCCGGCGCTTCACCTGGGCCGAAACCTATGCGCGCTGCCGGCGCCTGGCTAGCGTGCTGTCGCGGCATGGGGTAGGCAAGGACGATACCGTGGCGGTGATGGCGGCCAATGTCCCGGCCATTTTCGAGGCCCATTTCGGCGTGCCCATGACCGGCGCCGTGCTGAACGCCATCAATACGCGGCTGGATGCGGCGACCGTGGCCTTCATCCTGGATCACGGAGAGGCCAAGGTCTTGCTGACCGACCGGGAGTTTGCCCCGATCGTGAAAGAGGCGCTGTCCCTGTGCGAGGCGAAACCGCTGGTTATCGACATCGACGACGAGGCGGTCGGCGAGGGCGAGTTCCTGGGCGAGATGGAGTATGAAGAATTCATCGAGGCCGGCGACCCGGAATTCGAATGGTCGCCACCGGCCGACGAATGGGATTCGATTTCGCTGAACTACACCTCGGGCACGACGGGCGACCCCAAGGGCGTGGTTTATCACCATCGCGGGGCCTATATGCTGGCGCTCGGCAATATCCTGACCTGGAATCTGCCGCCGCATCCGGTTTATCTGTGGACCCTGCCGATGTTCCATTGCAACGGCTGGTGCTTTCCCTGGACGCTGGCCGCCGTGGCCGGGACCAGCGTATGTCTGCGCAAGGTAACGGCCGCCAATATATACGCCGCGATCCACGGTGCCGGCGTCACCCGCTTCTGCGGCGCGCCGATCGTGCTCAACATGGTGATCAACGCCACCGACGAGGAACGCGGCGCCCCCCTGCCCCACCAGGTGGAGGTAATGACCGCCGCCGCGCCGCCGCCGGCCGCGGTGCTGCAGCGCATGGAGGAGCAAGGCTTCCATATCACCCATGTCTATGGGCTGACCGAAGTTTACGGCCCGGCAACCGTTTGCGCCTGGCATGAGGAATGGAGCCTGCTGCCGACCGAGGAACAGGCGGCGCTGAAATCGCGCCAGGGTGTCGGTTATACGGTGCTGGAGGATCTGATGGTGGCCAACCCGGATACGCTGGAACCGGTGCCGCGCGACGGCGAAACCATGGGCGAGATCTTCCTGCGCGGCAATATCGTGATGAAGGGATATCTGAAAAACCGACAAGCGACCGAGGAGGCCTTCCGCGGCGGCTGGTTCCACAGCGGCGATCTGGGGGTGATGCACCCGAACGGCTATATCGAGGTCCGCGACCGCGCCAAGGACATCATTATTTCGGGTGGCGAGAATATCTCGACCATCGAAATCGAGAGCGTATTGTACCGGCATCCGGCCGTGCTGGAGGCCGCCGTGGTGGCGCGGCCGGACGAAAAATGGGGCGAAACGCCCTGCGCTTTCGTGACTTTGAAAGAAAATACGGCGGCCACGGAAGAAGAAATTATCGCCTTCTGTAGGGAAAATATGGCCCATTTCAAATGTCCGAAGACCGTCATTTTCGGTTTATTGCCAAAGACTTCGACCGGCAAAGTACAAAAATACGTACTGCGTGAGAAAATCCGGGAGATATAGAGCGCAAAATCGTTAACACTTATGGTTAATTTTTTGTTTGTACGATGGACAAACTTATGCCATATTTTGATAGCGGCGCTTTGGCGTCATGGTACCTGCAGGTGTCATGGTGCCGAGTGTTACTAAATAATAATACCGCTTCCCCACAATTCGGTCCGGCCCCCCAAGGCCGGGCCGTTTATTTTTCCAGGATATTTATCAGCGAGCCTTGGTATTATCCCCCGCCCGAAGTCAGCATCAGCACGCCGTCCCATTGCGCGTCGCCCTGGGGTGGATCAATGCGTTTTCGGCTTAGCGCCGGTATTGTGCGGGCCAACAGGTCGCGCGGGGCGTTGGCGTCCTCTTCCGTCATTGTCAGGCTGACGATGCCCAGCGGCTGGCGCAAATCCTCGCGGGTTACGGTGGCAAGCCATATGGGGGGCGAGCCCTTGTCGGATATCAGGCGGAAGCCGGAATCCCACAGCCGCAGCACCAGGCGCGCGTGGTCGCCTTCCTCGCGCAGTTTCAGCATCAGCCGGGGCGCGCGGCCCTCATGCAGCTTGGGCAGGACCGGCAGCGCTTCCATGCCATTGCCGGTGGCCAGCCAGGCGACGGCGCCGATGGCGTTCCAGGCCGCCGGCGCGCGCCAACCGGCCCGCGCCAGCGTCTTCACCAGATAGTCCGGCGAGCCCGCCAACTGCAGGACAAACGGTTCCTCGTACGCGCCGCCCAGATCGACACGGTGCGACGGCAGCTCCTCCCAGCCGCCCCTGATCCATTCGACCGCATTCATGGTGGCTGTACGCGGGACGGGCTGATAACGGGCCAGGTCGCGCGAATGAAAGAGGGCAATGTTGACGACCCCGGCAATGACCAACACACCGGCGATCGCCGGCAGCAAGCCACGCGACAGCCCCCCGGCCGGTCGATGACGCACATAGGCGATGCCCAGCAGCCCGACCCAGGCGATGGCGATGCCCAGCCCCCCGGCCACGTCGGTAAACCAGTGCGCGCCGAGATAAAGCCGCGACAGGGCGATTAACCCGACCAGCAACGCGCAGCCCGCCGCGATGGTCGAACGCAGAACCGGGCCGCTTTCGCGCATCGTCATGACCGCCAGGAAGCCATAGACCACGGCGTTGACCGTGGCGTGGCCGCTGGGGAAGGAAAAGGCGCTCCAGCCTTCGTACAGTTCGGGGATCGGGCGTGGCGTATGCAGGGCGATCTTGATGGCCCCGGCAACCGCCTGGGCGACAACCACCGCGGCCGCCAGATAGGCCGCGTCAATCCAGGCGCGGCGCCATAACAGCCAGCCAATACCCGCGATCACCACGGGCACGGTCACCCTGGC
>CBFDDT010000012.1:0-43665 GCA_965603635.1 uncultured bacterium
GGCGGCCAGCACCCGCGAGGCCGCATGCATGACGGCCTCATGGGTTATGTCGCTGTAGGAAAACACCACCTCGTCGATGGCGAGATCACGGCATTGCGCCGTCAGGTCAGCTTCCTCGAGGATCGGAATGCCCTCGGGATAAAGGCGTCCGGCCAGCGACGGCGGATAGCGCCGCTCGGCAATGCCAGGAATCTGCGCCGCGGTAAAGGCAACGACCTCCACCTGCCGGTCGCCCCGGAAGGCGGTGTTGAAATTATGGAAGTCCCGCCCGGCCGCGCCCATGATCAGCACGCGCCTGCGGCGCCCGGATTCGCCCATAACCATCCTCCTTGCAGGCGGAACTATGGCGCAATCGTCCCCGCCGCGCCTTGATATGGCTCATGGGCTTGCGGGGGCGGGCGTGGGGTCATAATCTTGCCGGATATTCATTTCAGAGCAGATGGGGCATTGGCGGATGGGCGAAAAAAAGGTCGGCAGTTTCGATTACGTGATCGTCGGCGCGGGGTCGGCGGGGTGTGTGCTGGCCAACCGGCTGTCGGCTGACCCGGATATCTCGGTGCTGTTGCTGGAGGCCGGGGGCAAGGACAATTACCACTGGATCCATATTCCCGTCGGTTACCTCTACACCATGAACAACCCGCGCACCGACTGGTGCTTCTCGACCGAGGCCGAGGAGGGGCTGAACGGCCGGGCGCTGAATTATCCGCGCGGCAAGGTGCTGGGCGGATGCTCGTCGATCAATGGCATGATCTATATGCGCGGCCAGGCCCGTGACTACGACCAGTGGCGCCAGATGGGCAATACCGGTTGGGGCTGGGACGACGTGCTGCCCTGTTTCTCCAGGTCGGAGGACCATTTCCAGGGCGCCGACGCGATGCATGGCGCGGGCGGCGAATGGCGCGTGGACCAGCAGCGCCTGTCGTGGGAAATCCTCGATAACTGGATTCTCGCGGCCGAGCAATGCGGCATCCCGAAGACCGACGATTTCAACCGGGGCAATAACGAGGGCGTCGGTTATTTCCAGGTGAACCAGAAGAACGGCTGGCGCTGGACCACGGCCAAGGGTTTTCTGCGCCCCGCCATGAACCGCCCGAACCTGACCGTGTTGACCCAGGCCCAGGCGAAAAAGCTGCGCTTCGAGGGCCGGCGCGTGGCGGGCGTCGAGTTCTGGCATAATGGCGAGGATGCATACGCGGCGGCCGACGGCGAGCTGATCCTGTCCACCGGGTCGGTGGCCTCGCCGGTGATCCTCCAGCTTTCCGGCGTCGGGCCGGGCGGGCTGTTGCAAGACCACGGCATCGCGGTGCATCACGAGTTGAAAGGCGTCGGCGAGAATTTGCAGGACCATCTGCAGATCAGGCCGGTCTTCAAGGTGAAGAATACCGTCACCCTGAACGAGCGCTCCAACAGCATGCTCGGCAAGATGGCCATGGGGATCGAGTATGCGCTGTTCCGCTCCGGCCCGCTGTCGATGTCGCCCAGCCAGCTCGGCTGTTTCGCGAAAAGCGATCCCGGAAGGGAAACCCCGAACCTGGAATTCCATGTGCAGCCGCTGTCGACGGACAAGCTTGGCGATCCCTTGCATCCGTTCCCCGGTTTCACCGCCTCGGTCTGCAATCTGCGCCCCGAAAGCCGGGGCCATATCCGGCTGCGCGATACCGACCCGCGCTCCAAACCGGTGATCAAGCCGAACTACCTGTCAACGCCGGGCGACCGGAAGGTGGCGGCCGAGGGGATCAGGCTGGCCCGGCGGGTGGCCGCCGCCCCGGCGCTGGCGCGTTTCGAGCCGGAAGAGGTGGTTCCCGGCGCGCATCTGACCACCGACGAGGAACTGGCCAAGGCCGCCGGCGATATCGGGACCACGATCTTCCACCCGGTCAGTACCTGCAAGATGGGCCAGGACGATATGGCGGTGGTGGACGAGAGGCTGCGCGTGCGCGGGCTGGAAGGGCTACGGGTGGTCGATGCCTCGATCATGCCGACCATCACGTCCGGCAACACCAATTCACCCACCATCATGATCGCCGAAAAGGCCGCCGCCATGATCCGCGAGGACCGCCTGAAGTGATCGGCCTCAAGAACAAGATCGCCATCGTCACCGGCCACCGCGGCGGCATCGGCGGCGTCATCGCCGGTGTGTTGGGCCAGGAGGGTGCAATTGTCGAGGGGCTGGATCTGCCGGATGTCGATCTCGCCGACCCGGATGCGATCAAGCGCGCGGCCGGCGACGTGATCGCGCGCCATGGCGGAGTCGATATTCTGGTCAACAATGCCGGCGTCACCACGCTGGGCACGATACTCGACACCCCGCTCGACGAACTCAATCGGGTTTTCGCGGTCAATTTCACCGCGCCCTACCTGTTGATCCAGGCGGTGCTGCCCTCAATGATCGAACGCGGCGGCGGGGCGGTGGTCAATGTCGCCAGCGACCAGGCGCTGATCGGAAAGCGTTACAGCGCGGCCTACGGGGCCAGTAAGGCGGCGCTGGCGCAGCTCACCAAGAGCGCCGCGCTGGATTGGGCCAAGGCCGGCATTCGATTTAACTGCGTCGCCCCGGGCAGCACCGACACCGCCATGTTGCATGAGGTGACGGCGACGCTGCAACGGCGCTGGCCCGATCTTTTCCCGGCCGGCGCCGATGAAGCCTACCGCGATGCCGTGCCCATGGGGCGGCTGGCCAATCCGATGGAGATCGCCCGCGCCGTCTCCTTCCTGGCTTCGGACGCGGCATCATTCATCACCGGCGCGGTCATTCCCGTGGATGGCGGAGGAACAGCGTAATGACGGATCGTATCGTACTGGTTACCGGCGGTAGCAAGGGCATCGGGCTGGCCGCCGCGCAAGCCTTTCTGGATGATGGCTGCCGGGTGCATATCTGCGCCCGCTCCGACCCCGGCGGCCTGCCGGATGGTTTGATCTTCCATCAATGCGATGTCGGCGACGCGGCCTCTGTGCGCGCGATGTTCGGGGTGATCGGAAACCGATTGGACGTGTTGGTCAATAATGCGGGCATATCCGGCACGAACCCGATGGGCGCGGCCGATGGCGACGAGATCTGGGACGAAATTCTGCGCATCAACCTGACCGGAACCTATCTGTGCGCCAAGGCCGCGCTGCCGCTGCTGTCCGACGGAACAGGGCGCATCGTCAATATCTCCTCTTCGCTGGGGATATCGGGTTCGGCGGACCAGTCGGCCTATTGCGCGTCCAAGCATGGGGTCATCGGCTTTACCCGGGCGCTGGCCCTGTCGCTGGCGCCGCGCGGGATCACGGTCAACGCAATCTGCCCAAGCTGGGTGGATACTGACATGGCGCATCGCCGCCTCCTCGAGATCGGCATAAGCCCCGAGGACGCCGCCGCCGGCACCCCGTCGGGCCGCATCGCCACGCCCGAGGATGTGGCCGCGACCATCCAGTTTCTCGCCAGCCAGGGCGCCCGCCACATTACCGGCCAGGTAATCCCCGTGGATGGTGGCGACAGCGCGTGATCCGCTCTAGGACGAACGGCGCAACGCCGCCGTCATGATGCCGGCGCGGATCAGTAGGCCGCCGCCCGTACGGTTTATCACCCTCGGCAGGCGGGCCCGTCTCAGCGCGCCGCCAGCAGCGCCTCGGCCAGTTCCTGGAAGCCCGCGCCGCCGCGGCCCTGGGTAACCCAGGCCGGTTCGGCTTCCAGCCGGCCGACGAAATCCTTCACATTGGCCACGCCGACCGCGTTGGGGAAGAAACCGAACATCGGCGCATCATTGGGGGAATCGCCGGCGAAGACGATGTCGTCGCGGGCCTCGTCGATATCGCGGTCGAAGAATTCGGTCATGGCGCGCCGTGTCATCGACAGCTTGTCGAAATCCCCGAACCAGCCATTGACGTGGATCGAGCTGACCTTGGCCACCGCGCCCGCCGCCTCGAACAGGGCGACGATTTTTCCGATGGCCTTGTCGGTCAGGCGCGGCACGTCCTCGGCGAAATCGATGGCCAGGTCCTCTTCGCGGTAAGGCTGGTCTGACGCAATCGCCGCGCCCGGCACGGCGGCCGGGATTTCGCGCGCCAGGCGGTCCAACTTCAGCCGGTCGGCGGCGCGTTGCTCGGCGGTTTTCCAGTAGCGCCGGTGCATGAGTCTGGCCTCGTGGTCATAGCGGAAGAACATGGCGCCGTTTTCCCCGACCACGCCGTCCACCGGCCACATGCGGGCAAAATGATCGCACCAGCCGGCCGGCCGGCCGGTGATCGGCAGCACCTTAATCCCCGCCGCCCGCAGCCGTTCCATCGCTGCCAGGCTGGCCGCCGGCAGCCGTCCATGGTCGGTGATCGTATCGTCGATATCGCACAGCACGAACCGCACAGCGGCCCTTGCATCGGCGGGAAATTCGCTCAGGGGCCGCATCGTCATGTTCGTTCAGTGCCTCCGGAAACCAGGGCGGCGATTATGCACGCCATGACGCCGCGTGCAAAAACGATAATGCTAGTGGAGTAAATCAGACGGATGGTACCCATGGGTACCATCCGTCTGATTTACTCCACTAGATTGTTCGGGCTCATCCCGATTCGGCCCGACCCGGATCAATTATCCCTTGGCGCGGCGTGGCGAGCGGGTGCAGGATGCAGGCTATATGGGAGGGTCGTAATGAGCAAATACGAAGATTACGCAACGGTCTCGAAGGCCTACGACGAGACACGGGTGCCGATCGGCACGGAGATATTGCTGGGCTGCCTAGGCGCGACGGGCGTGCCGTTGGCCGATATCCGCCTGCTCGACGCGGGCTGTGGCACCGGCGCCTATTCAAGGGCCATGCTGGGCCATGTGGGGCGGGTCGACGCGGTGGATTTGAACGAGGGCATGCTGGCGGTGGCGCGAGACAAGCTGGCCGACGAGGAAGGGCAGGGCCGTATCGCCTTCCACCAGGGCGGCATCGACGCGCTGCCCTTCGCCGACGAAACATTCGACGCCGCGATGATCAACCAGGTGCTGCACCATATCGAGGACGGCGCCGACCCGACCTTCCCCGCCCATCAGGCCGTGATCGCCGAAATGGCGCGCGTGCTGCAGCCGGGCGGCATACTGGTGATAAACAGCTGCACCCACGAACAACTGCGCGAAGGCTATTGGTATTACGACCTGGCGCCGGAGGCCCGCGAAGCCTGCATCCGCCGCCACATCTCCGCCGAGCGGCTGGAGGCCATGCTGACCGCCGCCGGCTTCCAGCCCCGCCCGCCCGAGCCCGCGCTGGATTCGGTGATGCAGGGCGAGGCCTATTTCGACATGACCGGGCCGTTAAGCGAAGACTGGCGCAAGGGCGATTCCTTCTGGGCCCTGGCGACGGCGGAGCAAGTGGCAAGCGCAGAGGCACGGGTGAGCGAAATGCAGGCGGTGGGAACGCTGGAAGCCTGGTTTCACGAACGCGATGCCCGCCGCGAGGGGGTGGGGCAGTTTACTTTCTTTTCGGCGGTAAAACGTCTCGAATAGAATCCGCGCATCGGCACCCCGGCCGCGCGGCCCGTTTCGGGTCTTTATGTCGCGGGGGACTGGTCTGGTGGCGGTGTGGGGGCCGGGGTAGTATTGTTGCTTGATACGCACTGTCTGGTGGTTGTGAGAGAGGGAAATGATTAACGTTTCCGGGGGAGCCATGGCAGTAGCTGACGCGCCGGCGGGCGCGATCGGCCTTGTTGAAATAGCGGTCGCGGTGACTGGCGGGACGGCCTTGGCCGGGCTCGACGGGCATGCCGGGCCGCTGTTCGACGCGCTGCGGCTGGCGCCACCGCCGTCGGCGAACGGGCTGGCGAAGCGCGCCATCGGGCGGCTGCATCTCGGCAATGAATTCTGTGAGCGATTGATCCCGTCGCCGACCCTGCTCAAGCGGGCCATCGGGGTGGCCGACGCGGCCGGGCTGGCGCTGACCCTGGCGACGCCGAGCGTGCCCGACGCCGGACTCACGCGCCTCACCCGGCTGTTTCGGCTGCTGCCCGAGGGCGCCGAGGTCGTGGCCAATGATTACGGCGTGCTGCGCCTGCTGGCGCGCGAATTTCCGGCGATGCCGCCGGTGGCGGGCCGGCAACTCTGCAAGATGATCAAGGACCCGCGCCTGCCGACCGAACAATGGGCGCGGCTGAACCCGCCCGGCCTTGGGTCGCCGGAGTTCGAGGACATACTGGGGCGCTTCGGCGTGCGGCGAGCCGAGCTGGACGTGCCACCCTTCGCCCGTCCAACCGACCTGCGGGCCGGCGGGCTGGCGCTGTCGGTGCATGCGCCCTTCGGCTATGCGGTGCGCGGGCGGGTTTGCCGCATCGGCTCGCTACGCTTCGAGGGCGCGGCCAAGTTCCGGCCGGACCAGGCCTGCGGTAAGGAGTGCCTGGGTTATGCCTGCCGGCTGACGCGCCCGGCGGACCGGGACAACAACGATCTGGGCAGCTTCCAGCGTGGTAACAGCATTTTCTACCGTCACGATACGGGCATGGGCGAGGCCATGTGGCGGGCGGTCGAGAACGGCTGGATCGATCGCATCGTGCTGGCCGGCGACTGGCGCGAGCCCAACTTCGGCGAAACCAGGGGAGACCGCGATGCGGATCACGGCCCCCATTAGCCGCGCCGAGGAGATCGGCCCGATGCTCGCCGCCGGCGCCGACGAGCTGTATTTCGGGGTCGTGCCGCTGGGCTGGGCCGAGCGCTTCGGCGTCTCGACGGTCAACCGCCGCACCTTCGGCAATCTCGAGGATGGCGAGCCGCTGCGCCGCGCGGTGGGCGACATCCGCGACGGCGGCGGGCAGGCCTCGCTGGCGCTCAACGGCCAGCAATACACCGCCGAGCGGCTGGAGCTGCTGCGGGGGCTGGCCGAACGCTTCGCCGACGCCGGCGGTAACGCCATCATCGTCGGCGACATGGTGCTGCTCGACGCGCTGGCCGGCATGGGGCTGGATTTGCGCCTGCATATCAGCTCCATCGCCGCCTGCCGCAACGGTGAGGCCGCGCGGTTTTATCAGGATTTCGGGGCCGCGCGCGTGGTGTTCCCGCGCCATATGACGCTGGCCGAAATGGGGGATGTCGCGGCGGCCGCGCCGGACCTGGAGTTCGAGGCCTTCGTGCTCAACGATGGCTGCCTGTTCGACGAGGGCGTCTGCCATACTATCCACCTGCCGATGCAGCTTGGCGGGCCGATCTGCATGGACAGCTATGATCTGGACTACCGGCGCGACGACGGCCGCCCGATGGCCGCGCGCGAACAGGCCGCGCTGGACGCCAACGACGCGGCCTACAAGCGCTGGGCCTGGCACAAGTTCAGTTGCGGTTTCTCCACCACCGACGACGGCCAGCCCTTCGGCCCCTGCGGCCTCTGCGCCATCCCGTTCCTCGCCGCGCATGGCGTCGGCACGATCAAGATCGCCGGCCGCGAAACGCCGACGGAGCGCAAGCTGAAAAGCCTGGAACTGGTGCGCGCCACCCTGGACCGCATGGAAGGCGCCGCCGGCCCCGCCGCCATAACCGACTTCGCCCGAAACCTGCGAGCCCGCCCCGACCGCTGCGCCGAGGGCTACATGTGTTATTACCCGGAAGTGCTGGACAAGGCGGAGACGGTGGGCGATTTACTCGCTTGATCTCACCCCGCCGCGCGCTTGCCTCGCCTTTGCGCGCAGCAGGAATTGGGCGGCGACCAGCAGGGATAGCGAGACCGCCAGTACCATGGTGCCGATGGCGTTGATCTCGGGCGTTACGCCGCGGCGGATCGACGAGAAGACGTAGATCGGCAGCGTCGATTCCGAGCCCGCGACGAAGAAGGCGATGATGAAATCGTCGAAGCTGAAAGTGAAGCTGAGCAGGAAGCCGGCCAGGATCGCCGGGAAAATCTGCGGCAGGGTGACTTGGCGGAAGGTCCGCCAGGGCGTGGCGTAGAGGTCGGTCGAGGCCTCGATCAGGGTGCGGTCCATGCCGGCGATGCGGGTGCGCACGATGACTATGACCAGCGCCATGGTGAACATGGTGTGGGCGGCGATCAGCGACGTATAGCCCATGTTCAGGCGCGGGGGCATGTCGCCCGGCCAGGCCAGGGCCAGCAGCGGGTTCAGGAAATTGAATACCGTGACCAGCGCGATCAGGGTGGCGATGCCGATGACGATGCCGGGGATCATGATGGCGACGTAGATCACTCCGTCGTAAAGCGCGCGCAGCCGGCCCCGGACCCGCTGCAGCGCCAGCGCCGCCATGGTGCCCATCAGGCTGGCCAGGATGGCGGTGGTGAAGGCGACCGTCAGGCTGGTGGTCAGCGCATCCATGACGAAGGGATTGTCCAGCGCCTTGCCGTACCATTTCACCGAAAATCCGCGGAAATCGCTGGCGTGCCGCCCGGCATTGAAGCTGAATAGCACGATGATCCCGATGGGGGCGTAGAGGAACAGATAGACGGCTATGGCGTAGAGTCTCATTGAGCTCACTTTGTATTTTCTGCTTCGGCTCCTCCCGAAGGGGCGCCGAGTGGCTTCATCCTTCGACAGGCTCAGGATGAGGATTTCTGTTAAATCTATCCGTACTCACCTCATCCTGAGCCTGTCGAAGGATGTGTTGGCGGGTTGGCGCATTGTCGAGAACACCTACAATATCGAAACGTCTTCGCGCTGCTCTCCAACGCGCGCGACCAGCTTCATGTAGAGGGTCACGGTCACCAGCATAATGATCACCAGCGTCGCGGCCACCGCCGAGCCGTAGGCCCAGTTGCGCGACTGCAGGAACAGGTCGACCAGCGCGTTGCCGATGAAAAACACCTTGCCGCCGCCCAAAAGCGCGGGGATCAGGAACTCGCCCATCAGCAGGATGAAGACCAGCATGCAGCCGGTTGCGACGCCGGGAATCGAAAGCGGCAGGGTCACCTGGCGGAAGGTGCGCAGCGGCGGCGAGCCGAGATCGGCCGAGGCCTCCAGCAGGCGCTTGTCCAGCTTCTCCAGGCTGACATATATCGGGAACACCATCAGCGGCAAGTAGCCGTATATGATTCCCACCAGCACCGCGAAGCGCGTGTTGATCAGCCGCACTCCCTCGAGACCGATGAATTCGAGCAGGGTCGGAATGCCGCGCCCGCCGAGGATAAATATCCAGGCGTAGGTGCGGATCAGGATGCTGGTCCAGAACGGCACGATGACCATGACCAGCAGGATGGTCCGCCATTTCGGGTCGGCCTTGACCGCCAGGAAATAGGCCAGCGGATAGGCGATCAGCAGCGCCGCGATGGTGCCCGCGGGCGCCAGCATCAGCGTGTTCTTGAAGGCGGTGAAGCGGGCCGGAAGATTGGCGTATTGCGCGAAGGTGAAAGCCGGCACGTAACCGCCGGCCGGCGCCCGTTCGCCGAAACTGAAAACCGCGACAAAGACGAGCGGCAGGACGAGCATGACCAGGAACCATACGGTAGCCGGCATCAGCAGAAGTCTGTTGATCCATTTGCCTTGCATGTTCCTAGTCTCGCCCGTCCTGCCGTTGTCGTCGTTATCGTCGGTTCAAGTCGATCAAGCCGACTTGAAGCGCGCCAGCAGCTCGGCCCGGTTCGGGTCGGTCAGCGTGGCGGCCGCGCCGAACTCCAGCGTGTCCAGCAGTTCCTTGGCCGGATAGAGGATCGGATCCTCCAGCAGCTCTTTCGGCAGCAGCGCGTTGGTGCGGCTGTCGCCCACCGGATAGCCGTGCGCCAGGACTTCCTTGGCGTTGACCGCCGGGTTGAGCAGGAAGTTGATCAGCGCATAACCGGCGGCGCTGTGTTCGGCGCCCTTCGGCATGGCGTAGAAATCGCTCCAGATCTCGCCGCCTTCCTTGCCGATCACATAGGACATTTCCGGCATGTCGGAGTTGAGCTGTTTGCCGTCGCCGGTCCAGCACATGGACATCCAGGCGTCGCCGCTGCGCAGCGAGGGCTGATAGTCGCTGTTGATGGCGAACAGATGCGGCTTGACTTCCAGCAGCAGCTTCTCGGCGTCGGCCAATTCCTTCGTATCAATGGAGTTGAACGAATAGCCGAAATATTTCAGTGCGTTGCCGATGGTGGTGAGCTGATAGTCATGCACCATGGTGCGGCCCGAGAAGTCGGTCATGGAGATGTCCCAGAATTCCTTCCAGGTGGTCAGCGGCTTGCCCTTGACGTGCTTGGTGTTGACCACGTAGCCGGTGGTGCCCCAGCACTTCGGCACCGCATAGACCTTGCCGTCGACGGTGCCCGGCTCGGCGAAGCGCGGGTCGAAGGCGCTGGCCTCGTAGTTCGGGATCTGCTTCAGATCAAGCGGCTCGATCAGCTTTTCGCCGACATAGGTGGTGATGGTGTAGTTGGTGGGCACGAACACGTCCCAGCCCGAACCGCCGGCCTGTAGCTTGGCCAGCATTTCCTCGTTGGAACCGAACACGTTGACCTGCACATTGACGCCGGTCTGTTTGGTGAATTCCGCGAAGTTGGCTTCGTCGTGATAGTTCGGCCAGGTGGCCAGCACGACCTTGTTGCCAAGCTCGCCCGCATGGGCCTTGCTGGGGCGCAGGCCGGGCATGGCGCCGGCCATGACGGCGGTCGCAAAGCCCAGGCCGGTAACGCCCAGGAAGTGACGGCGGCTCACCGAGCCATTTTCGTAACGGCGCAGTTCTTCCATGAATTTCTGCCGGGTGATCGGCATGTTGTCTTTGTAGTCCTTGGACATGGTCTTCTCCCTTAATTGAGTCGGTTTGGGTAATTGTCGTGTGACGGGGTCGGTACGATTATTTCATGTATCCTCCAGCGCCAATGCGGCGGCGGCTTGCCATCCGATCAGCACCTGGTCACCGGGGTTGAACCCGCCGGTTTGGGTCTCGGTGTGCTTTGACGCACGCACGAGGACTTCGCCCAGGCCTTCGGCCTCGACAAGGTATTCGGTCTGTTCGCCCAGGAAGATCCGGTTGCGGATCACCGCCGGTGCTTCCACGTCGGCGGCATAGGGGGCGCCGGTCCCGGGCGAGGCGATAAAGATGATTTCCGGCCGAACCGCCAGCACCGCCGTGGCGCCGGCCTGCAGCGAGGCGACGTCCTTCGGATTGCGCCCGGCGAATGTGCGGCCGGCCGATGTTTCGATGCGTGCGCCCTCGCCGTCGGCCTCGACGGCCTTGCCCGCGAAAAAGTTGGACTTGCCGACGAAATCGGCGACATAGCGGTTGATGGGCTCGTCGTACAGTTGGGTCGGGCTGCCGGTCTGGATAATCCGGCCCTCATGCATGATGCAGATGGTGTCGCTCATCGAGAGGGCCTCTTCCTGGTCGTGGGTGACCAGGATGAAGGTGATGCCGACCTCGCGCTGCAGCGTCTGCAACTCGATCTGCATTTCGCGGCGCAGTTTGCGGTCCAGCGCGGCCAGCGGCTCGTCCAGCAACAACACGGTGGGGTGGTTGATCAGCGCGCGGGCCAGGGCGACGCGCTGCTGCTGGCCGCCCGACAGCTCCCATATGCGCCGGTTTTCATAGCCCGACAGGCGCACCAACTCCAGCATCTCGGAAACCTGCCGGTCGATCTCCGCCTTGGGCGGGGCCGGCGCGCGCTGGCGCAGGCCATAGCCGATATTGTCCCCGACATTGAGATGCGGAAACAGGGCGTACTGCTGGAACACCATGTTGACCGGGCGTTTGTAGGGCGGCACGCCGACGACCGATTCACCGCTCAGCCGGACATCGCCCGCGGTCGGCTGGTCGAATCCGGCGATCATGCGCAAGGATGTGGTCTTGCCGCAGCCGGACGGTCCGAGGAACGAGAAGAACGCCCCGCGCTCGACCGACAGAGTGACGTCATCGACCGCGACGACATCGCCGAAACGTTTGGTAACATTGACGAATTCGATATCGATGGGTCGGCTCAAGGGGGGCTCCGTCGGGTCAGGATACAGCATGCGGCGGCGGGACTGTCCCGCCCCGCTATATTAGCGCATGATAAATATATTTTCATCAGAGGCAAGTTCACTGACTGCCTTTTTGTACGATTTTGCGATCTGGAACCGGGATCATATATCGCGGTACGCTGGCCAGCAAGTGGTGTCGCCTGGACAAACCGGTTATGGCGCTGCCGCGCCGAAGAGGCGGGCCGGGTGACGGCAATTATCAGCCGGTGGTTTCGTCCAGGATTTCGCGGATACGGCTGGCAAGGGCCTTCATCGGGTATGGCTTGGACAGGAACTCGCCGCCCTCGGCGACGCGACCGCCTTCGTCCATGACACCGGCCGCATAGCCCGAGGTGTACAGCAGCCTGACCGCCGGCTGGCGTTTAAGCACTTCGACAGCCACGTCCTTGCCGGTCATTCCGCCGGGCAGCACGATGTCGGTGAACAGCATGTCGATCTCGCCGGTCTCGTCCAGACGCGCCAGGGCTTCGATGCCGTCCTCGGCCTCGATCACCGTATAGCCCAGATTTTTGAGGAGTTGCACGACGACGGCCCGCACGCTGGGTTCGTCCTCGACGACCAGGATCGTTTCGTGGCCGCGTGGCATTTTCTTGCCACTGGATGGCGCGGACGGCCCGGAGGCCTTGCATGGCGGCGCCGTGCGCGGCAGATAGAGCGTGATTGTCGTGCCCTTGCCGGGCTGGCTGTCCAGCGAAATATGGCCGCGGGATTGCTTCAGGAAGCCATAGACCATGCTGAGGCCCAGGCCGCTACCCTCGCCGACTTCCTTGGTGGTGAAGAAGGGCTCGAAGGCGCGCTCGGCCACTTCCCTTTCCATGCCGCTGCCGGTATCGGTTATGGAGATCATCACATAATCGCCGGGTTCGACCTCTTCCAGCGTATCGGTGAAACTGGCGTTCAGTTCCACGTCCTGGGTTGCGATCGTCAGCCGGCCGCCGCCGGGCATGGCGTCGCGGGCATTCAGCGCCAGATTGATCAGCGCGCTTTCCAGTTGGCGCGGATCGACCATCGCATGGCCAATCGATTCTTCCAGTCGTTCCTCGATCGCGATTTCTCCACCGCTGGTGCGCTTGACCAGATTGGTGATTTCCGATACCAGCCCGTTGATATCCGTGGGACGGGGGTCGAGCGGCTGCTGTCGCGAGAAGGCGAGCAGGCGCTGGGTCAGTTCCTTGGCGCTGGCCAGACTGTCGAGCGCGTGGTTGAGATGCCTGGCGGCGTCGTCCGGTTGACTGCCAATATCGCGCACGGTCTCGATATTCAACATCGCCGCCAGCATAAGATTGTTGAAATCATGCGCGATGCCGCCGGAAAGCTGGCCGACCACCTTCATGCGCTGCGACTGCAATAGTTGCTCTTCCAGTTCCTTGCGCTCGGTGACATCGAGGATGATCCCGTTCCACAGCGTGCCTCCGTCGGGCAGACGCCTGGGCCTCGCCACGCCCTGGCACCACCAGGCGCTGCCCGAATCCAGTGACATACGGCCTTCCCAGGTCCAGGGTTTCATATCGCGGGCCGAGCGCGCCAGCGAAGCGTCGAAACCGGGCCGATCGTCGGGATGGACCAGGCTGAACCATAGCGAGGGATCGGCCATCACCATATCGGGATCAAGGCCGAGAAGGCTAACTGCGCTGGAGCTGACGAAATGGAAAATCGCCGGATCGCTGACCGGTTGTTCCATCTGGAAAACGACACCGGGTACGCTGGCGACCATGTCCTTGAACCGGCTTTCGCTCTCGACCAGCGCCTCCTCGACGTGGCGCCGCGCGGTTACGTCCGAATAAAGGCACACCCGCCCGCCGTCGGCCGTGGCGCGCTCTTCGATGCGCAGCAATTGCCCATTGCGGGTTTCAATCTCGAAGGGGCCCTTCGGGTTTCTATGGCGTTCAAGCCGATCCTGAACATATTCCTCGACGCGGCCTTCGGCGGCGCGAACCCCGCCATTGACGATGCTGCGCCGGACAACCTCCTCGAAGCGCACGCCAGGAACCATGACATCCGAGATACCTTCCAGCATGTCGGCCAGACGATTGTTGTGCAGCACCAGCCGGTCATCGGAATCGTACAGGGCGAAACCATCCGCGATGCTTTCGATCGCGTCGAACAGCATGCCGCGTTCGTGCCGCTCGGCATCCTGCGCCCGCGATGTTTCCTCGCGCAGGCGCAGTGTTTCGTCGCATCGCGCCAGCACCGCCAGCAGGTCCTCGGCATGGAGGGGTTTGCGCAGATAATCGTAAGCCCCGCTTTTCACGGCCCGGATCGCTGTATCCAGTTCGGCGTGGCCCGTGGCCATGACGCAGGGAAGGCCCGGATATTTGACCAGGAACCGGTTCAGAAGATCTATGCCGCTTTCAAGCCCGATGCAGATATCCAGAACCGCCATGTCGGGCTGGCGCTTTTCCGCGGATGCCTCCGCCGAGGCGATATCGTGCGCTATGCCGACACTGAATCCGTTCAGTTCCAGGACAGCCGCCAGGCCATCCGCAAAGTCGAAGTCGTCATCGACCACCAGCACATGGCGGCTTCGCGACGCGGCCTCGGCGGAGGCGAGGGACAGAGTGTTCGGGTTCATTTTACCGCTTCCCGCTCTCGCTGAATATCGGCGATGACCTGCAACAGCGCTTCCGGTTCGAAAGGCTTGAAAAGGCAACCCGTCACGGCAAGCGACTTCAATGCGCTGACAGCGCTGATTTCCTCGTGTGGATACGCGGTGATGATGATGGTCGGCAACAGCCGGTTCCGCTTTTTCAGCTCCAGATATACGTCAAGGCCGTGCATGACCGGCATGCGCAGATCGAGTAGCAGCAAGTCGGGGTTGGAAGAGATCACCTTCTCGATTGCTTCCGCGCCGTTCCGCGCGATCAGGACGTCATAGCCGTGTTCGGCAAGCAAATGTTTGGCGCTCTCGGCGAAGTCGGGGTCGTCGTCCGCCACGAGCACCAGTCCGTTGGGCCGGACCTCGTCGATCGACGTTAAAACCTCCTCCATGGCGAAGGGCTTGCGCAGCACCTTGATGGCGCCATTGTCGGTGGCCTGCGCCAGCAACTGGTCGATCCGGTATCCGGTCATCATGACGACGCGCGCGTTCGGGTCCATCTCGCGGATGGTCATGAAGGTCTCGACGCCGTTGATGTCGGGCAGCTTCACGTCCATGAAGGTCAAGTCGAAGCTGCGCCCGCAATATGTCTCGATCGCCTCGGTGCCGCTATAGGCGATGGTGGGTTTGTGCCCCACCATTTCCAGCGCCTCGCCGATGGCGTCGGCAAGGTCGCGGTCGTCGTCGACGATCAGGATGTCGAGCGGCTTCATGTGTCTGCAATCTCCAATTCCCCGGCCAATGGCAGCCACAATGCAAATTTCGCGCCACCGCCGCGGCTTTCGCCGATTTCTATGCCTCCGCCATGTTGCTGCATGATCTGTCTGACCGTCGGCAGGCCCAGCCCGACCCCGAAATTCTTCGTGCTGAACAAGGGCTCGAATATCTTTTCCCTGATTTCGGGCGGAATTCCCTCACCGTTGTCGGAAATTTCGATTTGCACGCGGTTCTTCCGCAAACTCGTTTGCACGGAAATCAGTGGCCGGCGCGCTACGCCATTTGCGTTATGCGGATCGGTCGCCGCATGACAGGCATTCTCGAAAATATTGATGAAGGCGCGCCGCAGGCGGTCGTCGTCAAACGGAACCCGCGCGCCCTTTGCGCCGAATTTTCTCTTCACCGTTATTTCGGCGGGCGTGTCCTGCTCGTCAAGAACGGCGCCTAGCCAGCGGTCGATGTTTGCCCGACGCAGATCGAGATCTCGGATGCGGGTGTAATCCAGCAATTCGTCGATGATCTGATCGCAACGCGTAATATTCCGGTTCACGCGATCGATCGAGGCCTTCAAACGCTGGTCATCGGAATCGGTCTTTTTTTCGACCACGTACATCGATGTCCGCATGGCGCCCAGCGGGTTGCGCAATTCGTGGCTGACCGTCGCGGTCAGTTGCCCCAGCGTCGCCAGACGCTCGCTCTTGATCAGTTCGCCCTGGGCCGCCCGCAGCTCGGCCGTGCGTTCCTCGACCCGATGTTCAAGCTCCGCATTCAGGCGCGCCAGTTCCTGCTCGATGCGCTTGCGTTCGGTGATGTCCTGCACCACGCCCCGCCATTGCGCCGTGCCGGAGGAATCGTCTTCGATCCATTCGCGTTGTTCCGAGACGAACCGTTCGGTTCCGTCTGGCCAGATCACGCGGTATTCATTGGAAAATGGCTTGCGGTCCAGCTCTGCCTGGCGTTCAAGTTTCTCGACCCGGTCGCGGTCATCGGGGTGGACAAATTCCAGGTAACCGAATCGTTTCAGAACGATGGATTCCGGTTCCAGCCCGAAAATCCGGTAATGCTGGTCCGACCACCATTTCTTGTCTGCAACCGGGTCCCAGGTCCAGCTGCCCATTTGCCCGATTGTTTCGGCTTCCTCCAGGCTTTCCATCGTCTGCTGCAGGGCCCGTTCGGCCCGTACGCGCTCGGTAATATCGACGACAACCGCGCCCACCGTATCCGGTTTCCCGGGGTCTCCGGAAAGCGGGAACTGGGTGTATACCCGGTAGCGGTTCTCTCCGTCCGGATCAGGGACGATGCTCTCCTCCCCGTCGATCGATTCGCCATGTTCCAGCGTCCGCCGCAACAGGTTTTCAAGCAGTTTCGCCTTTTCCGGAATCATGATTTCGGACGGGTGTTTTCCGATATGTTTCTCGGTGGAGACCCTGTTTATTTTCGCGATCGTCTCGTTGACCTTAACGTAGCGGTATTGGCTGTCGAGAATGGCAAGGCCCACCGGCGCCTCGCTGAAGAATGCGTCGAGCCGCGCCTCGCTGTCGCGCAAGGCCTGTTCGGCCTGTTTGCGTTCTGTAATGTCCTGCATGATGCCGCGGATGCTCGCCTCGCCGGTCTGCTCGTCGATGTAGTGTTCGCCGCGCTCGAAAACGTGGCGCATGGCTCCGTCCGCCCGGATGATTCTGAATTCCGTCTCATAGGGGTCACCGGATTCGATGGTATCGGCCATCATGGTCGCTATCGACTCACGGTCGTCTTCGTGGACCGCGCCGAAGAAACTGTCGTGGGTGGAGTGAATGGCGCCAGGCTCCATGCCGAAGATTCGGTACATCTCGTCCGACCAGATTGTATTCGAGCTATCTGGCAGCCATTCCCAATGTCCGATATTGGCTATTCTCTGGGCTTCCTCCAGACGCTCCGTCGCCCGCGCCAGATCGGTTTCGGCGCGCTTCCGGTCATCGATGTCCTTGACGATGACCACCATATATTTGGGCATGCCCGCTTCGTCGTGGATCAGCGATAATGTCCGAAGCCCCCAGACCGCGGTCCCGTCCCGCCGGATGTACAGTTTTTCATGAGAAATTTCCGTGACGTCCCCGGCGAGCAGGGCATCGAGTTGCTCGCCCGATATTTTTATGTGATCGGGATGCGTAAAGTCCCTGAACGTGAGCCCGACCATCTCGTCGGTGGAGTAACCCAGGAAATCGGCATATTGCTGGTTTACCTCGATTAGTTCCGCTTGCAGGTTCGACAGGCCGACACCGACCGATGCATGGTCGAAAATGCCGCGCAATCGGGCCTCGCTTTCCTGCAAGGCCTGCTCGATGCGTTTGCGCTCGGTGATATCCTGGATGGTGCCGGTCAGGCGAACCGGATTTCCCGCCGAGTCCCGCTCGACCTCGGCGCTGACATGAATTAGCCTCTCGACACCGTCCGCGCCAATACTGCGATAATCGACTTCCAACGGTTGCCCATCGGCAATGGCCGCGTTTTGCGCGGCCATCAGCATGGCGCGGTCCTCGGGATGGACATAGTCCAGGAAGCTGTCGCCGTCTGGCTGGATCGCGCCCGGCTCCAGCCCGTAAATCCTGTAATTCTGATCGGACCAGTTTTCCTTATTGGTCAGAATATCCCATTCCCAACTGCCGATATTGGCGATGCGTTGGGCGTTTTTCAGGTCTTCGGCCATGATCGCCAGCCGCCATTCCGCATCCTTGCGCACGGTGATGTCCAGCGTGGTCCCAACCATACTGACCGGCCTGCCATTTTTGTCGCGTTTGGCGACGCCGTGACACCACAGAACTCGCTGAACGCCATCCTTGCCGACAACCCGATACTCCTGATCGAAAGCCGCGCCGTCGGTCATGACCTTGTCGATCCCGGCCTCCACGGTGTCGCGATCGGCAGGGTGCAGATACTGGAAAAAGTTTTCGATCGACAATTCGGCACCGTCCGGCGCCGCGCCGTAGTTTCTGTACTGCTGGTCCGACCACCAGATATTTCCGGTATCGATATCCCATTCCCAGGTGCCGATGAGGGCGGCTTCCTGTGAGATATCCAGGCGCTGAAGGTTCAGGGCGAGCGCCAGTTCAGCGCGTTTACGAACCGTTATGTCCTGCGTCGTGCCGGCGGTGCGAATGACGCGCCCGTCCGCATCGGTCTCGGTTACGCCGTAGACCCACAGCATGCGCTCGATGCCATCGGCGCCGACCGCGCGGTACTCCATGTCGAGCGGGTCCCCTGTTTCGGCGGAGCGATCGACCGCCTGCCGCGCCGCCTCGCGGTCGGCGGGATGCGCGAACTGGAGATAATTGTCGCCGGGGACGAAGCCGGCCGGCGCCTCGATTCCGTAATTGCGGAATTGCTGTTCGGACCACCAGTCCCGATCGGTCTCGGCATCCCACTCCCAGTTGCCGATCCGCGCTGCCGTTTGCGCGTCGGCCAGCCGTTTCACAGTGCGCGCCAGTTCTTCCTCGACCAGTTTTCGTTCCGTGATGTCCTGGATGGTGCCGATAAGCTTGACCCTGCCGGTACGTTCGTCATGGAAAGCCGTGCCATTCTCGATCACCGTGCGTTGGTCGCCGTTCGGACGAACGATATGAAACTCGTTAGTGTAAGGCTCGCCGTGGAAAGTGGCGTGGTCCATCAGGTCCAGAATGCGTGCCTGTTCCTCGGCGGGGATCATCGCCATCAGGAATTCGTTGTCCACCTCGCCATGTTCCGGACCCAGCCCGCAGATGCGAAGCGTTTCGTCCGACATTTTCAGCCGATTGCTTTCCGGGTCCCACTCCCAGTTGCCGATACGGGCCAGACGCACCGCCGCACCCAGGCGCTGCGCGGTTTCCGCAAGATCGCGCTGGGCGGCATGTTGCTCGGTAATATCCTGGACCGTTCCGGCCATTCCGGTAAACCGGCCCTGTGCGTCGAGAACGTACTCGCCGGATTCGTGCACCACGCGTTCTTCGCCATTGGGCCGGATGATCCGGAAGATTACATCATATGGTTGCTGCTGATTTCGGCCCCCCTCGACCGCGGCGTCAACTTTCTCCCGATCGTCCGGGTGGACGCGCGATATGAAGTGGTCGTAGTCCAACATCGCCTTGCCGGGCGCATAGCCAAAGATGCGACAGGTTTCGTCGGACCAGACAAGGTCATCATTCGCGGAATCCCAGAACCAGTTCCCAATATGGGCGATGCGTTGGGCCTCGGTCAGGCTGTGGGTAAGGTCCACCAGCTCCTGTTCCGCTTTCTTGCGCTCGGTGATGTCCTGAACGGTGCCGCGTATCAGGCGCCGTCCACCGCTATTTGTCTCGAAAGCTTCCCCATGTTCGGCGATGGTCCGGGTCGCGCCGTCACTGCCCCGTATGCGATACTGCGACGAATAGGCTTTCCCGGTCGCCAGGGACTCCCGTATCGATTTCCGAGCAAGCCCTCTGTCATCGGGATGGATGCGCCCGGAAAATTCTTCGTTCGTCAGGGTTCGCTCGCCCGGTTCCAGACCGAGTAGCCGGTATGTCTGATCCGACAGGGTAAGGCTGTCGCTTTCCGGATCCCATTCCCAATTGCCGAAATCCGCGATGCGTTCCGCCTCTTTCAGCCTGTGTGCGGTGTCGACCAGGCTTTGCTCGGCCGCGTGCTGCTCCGTAATGTCCTGGATGGTTCCGTTCTGGCCGATACAGTTTCCGTTGTCGTCATAAGCCGGATGCCCGACCTCGCGGATTACCCGTTCCGTTCCGTCGCGCAAGTTTACGCGGAAGACGATTTCGTATGGTTCACCTGTTTTCTCGGCGGCGGAAGACTTTGCCCCCACCATGGCGACATCGTCACGGTGAATTACGGCGAAGAAACTCTCATCGCTCGCCTCGACCTCTCCGGGTTCGTATCCGACAACGCGGTAACATTCGTCGGACCACCATTGCCGGTCGGTTGCGGCATCCCATTCCCAGTTGCCGATCCGCACTGTTTGCTGTGCATATTCCAGCCTCACGGTCAGCCGCTGCAGGTGGTATTCCTTCTCGCGCAGTTCCGTGACGTCCTGCATGGTGCCGGTCAGGGCGACCACATTGCCGGCGCCATCCAGTATGGCTTCCGCCTCTTCATGGACCAGCCGTTCCGTTCCGTCGGGCCAGATCACCCTGAAGTCGATATTGTAGGGCTGTTTTGTTTCGAGCGCCTGCTGAACTGCGTGCTGCAACATCTCGCGGTCGTCCGGATGCACGTGTTCGTAGAATTTTCTGCCCGACAGTTCCACGCTGCCCGGCTTCAGGCCCAGGTTTCTGAAAAACTGGTCCGACCAGTATTCTTCGTTCGTCTCGATCGTCCATTCCCAATTGCCGATCCCGGCAATGCGCTGGGCTCTTGACAGTCTATCGGCCGTCGACGAGAGTTCGCCTGCGATTTCGCGGCTCTCGGTGACGTCTTGCATTGTCCCGATGAGGGCCACAACCTCTCCTTCCTCATCGAAAACGAGATCGTTTTCATCATGGATGGCATGTACGCTGCCATCGGGCCAGACCACGCTATAATCCAAGCTGTATGGTGTCTTTTCCTCGACCGAACGCCACACCGTTTCGTAAACGGTCTGGCGGTCATCGGGGTGGACATGTTCGAAGAATTTTTTCGGACTTGGGGGGCAGGAGCCGGGCTCCAGCCCGAGGTTCCGGTAAAACTGGTCTGACCATTCTTCCTCTCGGGTCGCGACTGTCTGCCGCCAGCTGCCGATCCCGGCGAGTCGTTGGGCCGTGGCAAGGTCGCTGGCTGTCTTGCGGTGCTCGGTGATGTCCACGCCGATGCCGACGATGAGTTCGATATTGCCGGCGGCGTTTCGCACCACGCTGTTGTTCCAGGCGATGATCGGGCGATTGCCGTCGCGGGCCACCCAGGCGTTTTCGAATTCTTCGGGAATTTCGCCGCCTTCCGGCAGGCTGGCGAAGATTTGCTGGATCGGTTCGACGATTTCTTCCGGCAGGAGTCTGTCCCAGAGATAAGTTCCGATAACCTCGTCGGCTTTGTACCCGGTCAGCAGTTCGCAGGCGCGGTTGAAGCTGGTGATCCGCCCCTCGACGTCCAGCATTACGACCAGGGCATGGGCGGAATCCAGAATCGCCGCGGCCAAGTCGCCCGCGGCGGCGTGCCGCTGGTCAAGCGTCCCGGTCATCGGCGGACCCGCCCGGCACTGCGCTGCGCCTGTATGTTCATTGGCGCGCTTGTGACGGCGGCCTTTATCTTTTCCATAGATGCCTAGTCCGATTACCAGCAGACCGCACCCCACCCATTATGCTCAAGTGACCCTAATACAATTAATTAGAGCCGTATACCCGTTCGTATCCGCACTCTCCAACTGTCTTAATTTATATCCTACTTACCCTATAGGTTAATTATACAACGAACAAACTCTCGTTATATTCAATGTCCATCGATATATTCCGAAACATTAAATTGGGAGATATTGTCAATATAATCATTAAAATATGAAAATTTTTCTAATTAACTATGTAAAATGCTCTGTTATTCGCGTTCGATGATCCGGATTCCCAGGTTGAGTAAATAAGGGAATATTCCATAATTCCGCTTGGTAGAGTAATACCAAGGGGTAGGGCACTGGTTTTCGCCAGGAAACGCCACCGCCTTACCGGCCCTCGCAATTGATTTTTTCAGCGCGCCGTCCAGCCGCCATCGACCAGCAGGCTGGTCCCGGTGATCATGCCCGCCGCGGACGAGGCCAGGAAAACCACGGCCGCGGCCACGTCGGCCGCGGTGGCGACCTTGCCCATCGGGATCATTCCCAGCACGAAATCCTTGAAGGAAGGATCGGCCAGCATCGGCCGCGTCATGGCTGTTTCGACGAAGGTCGGCGCCACGGCGTTGACCCGCACGCCCATGGGCGCCAGTTCGGTGGCCAGCGCCTTGGTCAGCCCCTCTATCGCATGTTTGGTGGTGCAGTAGACGGCGCGGTTCGGCCCGCCGACATGGCCCATCGTCGACGACATGTTGACGATCGATCCCTCGCCCTGGGCCACCATTTTCCGGGCCGCGGCCTGGGCGACGATAATGGCCGCCCGGATGTTCAGGTCCAGCACCGTATCGAGGGATTCCGCGTCGATCTCCAGCAGGGGCTGCGGCCTGTTGGTTCCCGCGTTGTTGAACAGGATATCCAGCCGGCCCAGTTCGCCCATGGCCTCCCGGACCCTTGCGTCGTCGGTTACGTCCACCACTTGCGCCAGCGCCTTGCCGCCGGCGGCTTCGATTTCCGCGACCAGGCTTTCGATCTCGGTCGCGGTCCGGCTCCAGGCCACCACCTCGGCCCCGGCCTCGGCAAACGCCAGCGCCGTTCCCCGGCCGATTCCGCGTCCCGCGCCGGTGATCAGCGCCACCTTGCCGTCAAACCGCATGGAGGGAAGCGCGCCCCGGGGTTCGGTCGCGGTGTTGTTGTCGGTCATGGCCGGTCTCCTGTTCGTCGAGCGTTTCTTTTAAAGGGTTGGATTGTCCAGCGGAAGGCCCAGCGCCACCCGCCCGAAGGTCGTTCCCGCCACATCCATGTTGAAGGATATATGGGAGGCCACGGCATGGACGTCACGGAAGGCGCGCTGAATCGGGCTTCGCAGATAGAGTCCGCTGCCCCCGGCCAGCCGGTTGATTTTATCCACTGCGTCGACGCACAGCTTCACCGACCATGCGCCGTCTCGCCGGTATCTCACCTTGCGGTCAAGGTCCGGCAGTTCGCCGCGCCGCGCTATTTCCATGGCGTCGGCGGTATGGGCCCGCATGATCAGCCGGGCCGCGTCGATTTCCGCCGACGCCTCGCCCACGGCGATATGTACCGCCTGGAAGTCGCCGACCCTGGCGCCGGTAAAGGTCGAGGTCTTCTTGCGCAGCGCGCCGACGTGATCGTCCCACGCGCCCTGTGCAATTCCCAGGGCCGTGCCGCACAGCACGTAGGGAAAAACGGCGAACATGGGGATCCGGAACAGCGGCCCGGTATTAACTTCGCAGCCCGGCATCCGGCCATTTCTGATGTCTTCGACCGACAAGGTGCGGTATTCGGGCACGAAGGTTTCACCGGCTTCGATATCCTTGCTGCCGGTGCCGCTCAGCCCCGACACATGCCAGGTATCGAGAATCTTGTATTCGGACCGGTGCAGCATGAATATCCGCATTTCCGGCGGCCCGTCCCCATTCTCCGGCGCTACCATGCCGCCCAGCATGCTCCAGTCGCAAGGGTCGATACCGCTGCAGAAAGGCCAGCGGCCGCTGATCAGGAATCCGCCCTCGGTGCGCCTGGCCTTGCCCGCGGGGACAACGAAGGAGGTGGCGATCAGCGTATCCGCCGATTTGTTCCAGATTTCGTCCTGAATCTGCTTTGGAAACATGCCGAGCATCCAGTGATGACTCGACAGGTTGGTCAGGTTCCAGGCGCTCGAGCCGCAGGCACGGCCGACAATATCGCCCAGTTCGATAAGGTCGCCGAATTCCAGTTCCGACCCGCCGATGCTGGCCGGCTGAAAGGCGCGGAACAGGCCCGTATCGTGAAAATCCCGTTCGGTGTCGTCGGGCAGGCGGCCCATGTCTTCGGCCTGCTGCGCGCGCTCGCGCAGTTTGGGCAGAAGGTCCCACGCGCGGCCCAGCAATTCCTCGCGGCTGGGCGCCGCTGTTTTTTGTTTGGTGCTCATTATCGGTCAGTCCAGCGGGAAATTCAGTTCGATGGTGACCCCGTTCGGGTCTTCCATGAATATCTGGCGCAGGCCCAGAAGCGGCACCTCGCGCTCGCGCGTGGCGACGCCGGCTTGCTCCAGCAGGGACCGCGTGGCGTTCAGGTCCTCGGCCATGAAGGCCAGATGGTCGACCGCGCCGCTGCCCGTCGGCGCCACCTCGTCGCCGTCTCCCAGATAATCGACCAGCCCGCTCTTGTCGTTCGGGTCGATGCCGATGATGTGGACAACAGGCTTGCCGGCGCAATACAGCCAGGCGCCCGGAAACTTGAAGGGTGGCCGCTCGCCATCCGTCAGGCCGAGAACCTGGACGAAGAAATCACGTGTTTTTTCCACGTCGGCGGTGCGTATCGAAAAATGATCCAGTCGTGTCAATGCCATGATGCGTAACCATTATTGCAGCCGTTGTTTATCTCTTGATCTTTACTCTCCGGCGCGGTCGTTCCGGAGCAATTTTCGCATGACCGTCGGGGCGCCCTTCACGAAACTTTCAACCGTGGCTTCCAGAACGCCGTCGATGTCTTCCGGGGTATCGAAATCATATATCCACTTGCGGATGGCGATATAGAAGACGCCGCCATGCAGGCCCCATGCCAGTTCGATTTCGCGCTCGCTGAAGGGGACTTCCTCGGGCGTTGGCAGGTTCTGTTCGGCCCGGACCTCGGTCATGATCCGCTTCAGGACGCGATCGCGGATCAGCTCCAGATAGCGCCGGTTTATGTTCACGCCCTTCAGGCCCGAATGGACAAAAATACGCACCCATTCATAGGTGAAGATCGCCTTCGCATAGGCCTTGTAGAAAGTGGCCAGCCGTTCGGTCAACGGCTTGGACCGGTCCTCCAGCAACTCCTCCCACCACGGATTCCAACGGCTGATATAAACTTCCTGGTAGACCCGTTCGATCAGGTCGTCCTTGGTCGGGAAGTAGCGGAAGATCAGCGGCTGGGTGATGCCGAGCCGGCGCGCCAGTTCCCGTGTCTGCCCCTCGAACCCCACCTCGGCGAAAAACCGGATCGCTCCCTGCACGATCATCTGTTCCCGCTCGCCGCGGGGCAGGCGCTTTCTTACCGGTCCGGCCTTTTCCGTTGTGGTCTTACTGTCGTCAGCCACACCTTACCACCCCCCGCGGCATCATTTGTTTTCAGGTCGATAATCAGCATAACATTGACAAAGCGGATTGTAATGTGTCAACTTGTTATCAATCGATAAACAAAAATAACGGGCGGTCAACGTCGGCATTGCAGTAAGAAACCCGATCAACGTCGTACTGCCGCAGGGAGAAATAATGAAGCCGGCGCCGTTCCGTTACGAAAAGCCCGCATCGCTGGACGAAGTCTTCGGCCTGCTGGAATCGCATGGCGACGATGCGCGAATTCTTGCCGGCGGACAGAGCCTTCTGGCGACGTTGAACATGCGCCTGTCGGAGCCGGAAATCCTTATCGACATTACCGGGCTGAATTCGTTGCGCGGGGTTGCCGTCGAGGGTGGCCTGCTGCGCATCGGCGCGCTGACCACCCATGCCGAGGTCAAGGCGTCGGCGGATGTCGCCACGCACGCGCCGCTGCTGGCGCGGACCATGCCCTTCATCGCCCATCCGGCAATCCGCAATCGCGGCACGTTGGGCGGCAGCCTCGTCCATGCCGATCCCGCGGCCGAATTGCCGGCCACCATGCTGGCGCTGGACGCCGAGATGGAAATCGCCGGCGCCGCTGGCAAAAGGTCGGTCGGGGCGGCCGATTTCTTCCACGGCCTCTATGAAACCGACCTGGAGCCGGGCGAGGTTCTGACCTCGGTCGCCATCCCGGTCGTGACCGCCGGCTACCAGTCGGGTTTCTCGGAATTTTCGCGACGCAGCGGCGATTTTGCGATGGCCGGGCTTGCCGCCCACGCAAAATTCGACAATGGCACGGTTTCGGACGTGCGGCTGGCGCTTTGCGGCGTGGATATCCGCCCGGTGCGCGCCGCCGCCGCCGAGCAGGCCCTGGAGGGCAAACCCTTTAGTCCTGAGTTGCTTGACGAGGCCAAGGCGCGGATGGCGGACGATCTCGACCCGCCCAATGATCTGCAGGCGTCCGGCAAAATGAAAATCCATCTTTCACAGGTTTTGCTGGGGCGCGTGTTCTCGGCAATGGCCAGGGCAGGCGGCGCATGAGCATGGAACACGAAATTACCCTGACGGTGAATGGCGAACGCGTGACGGCGCGCGTCGAGGCACGCAAGAGCCTGGTCGATTTCCTGCGCGAGGAGATCGGTCTGACCGGGACGCATGTGGGCTGTGAGCATGGCGTCTGCGGCGCCTGCACGGTGCGGGTCGGCGGCGAAATCGTGCGCGGCTGCCTGACGTTGGCGGTCCAGGCCGACGGCGCGGTGGTGGAGACCATCGAGGGCGTATCCGACGGCGGCGAAATCGCCGTTCTGCAGGCGGCCTTCCTGGAACGCAATGCGCTGCAATGCGGTTTCTGCACGCCCGGGATGCTGCTGGCGGCGGCGGCGCTGTTGAAGGAAAAACCGGCGCCGGCCCGCGATGAAATCCGCGAATATCTCTCCGGCAATTATTGCCGTTGCACCGGCTACCAAGCGATAGTCGATGCGGTGGAATGCGCCGCCGAGACAATCCGGGGAGGGGGGCGATGAGCGACAAGCCGCTGTCCATCCACGACCTGCCGAATTCCTATATCGGGCGCACCGTGCCGCGGCCGAACGCGCGCCGCCTGCTGGAAGGGCGCGGCTGTTTCGTCGACGATATATCGCTGCCGCGCATGGCCCATGCCGCCTTTCTGCGCAGCCCGTATGCCCATGCGGAAATCAAATCGATCGATTTCGCGGCCGCCGCGACAAGTCCTGGCGTGATCCGGATCGTCGAGGGCCGGGAGATGGCGGAACATTGCACCCCCTGGGTCGGCGTGTTGAGCCATCTGGCCGGGCTGAAGTCGGCGCCGCAATACGCGCTGGCCGTGGGGCGCGTGCGCTGGCAGGGCGAGCCGGTGGTCGCCGTGGTGGCGCGGAGCCGGGCCCAGGCCGAGGATGCGCTGGCGCTGATCGAGGTCGAATACGAGGAACTCGAGCCGGTTGTCGATATGGAGACCGCGCTGGACGCGGCCACGCCGGTGATCCATCCCGACCTTGGCGATAACCTCGCCTTCGAGCGCAAGGTCGACGCCGGCGATGTGGACGCCGCATTCGCCGAGGCCGACGCGGTTGTCGAGGAAACCTTCCATTACGGGCGCCATACCGGCGTCACGCTGGAGTCGCGCGTGACGCTAGCCGATTACAATGCGGGTGATCGCAAGCTGACGGTCCATATGTCCAGCCAGGCGCCGCATATGATGAAGAACATCTTCGCGACCCATCTGGGCGTTGACGAGGATGACGTGCGGGTGATCTGCAAGGATGTCGGCGGTTCCTTCGGCATCAAGATCCACACCTACCCCGACGAAATGGCGGCCGTGGCGCTTAGCGTCATGTTGAAGCGGCCGGTGAAATTCCTGGCCGACCGGCTGGAATCCTACACCTCCGACATTCACGCGCGTGACCATCGGGTGACGGCGAAGATGGCGGTCAAGGACGGCCGCGTCAGCGCCATCGAAATGGACGACCTCACCGGCATCGGCCCCTATTCGGTCTATCCCCGCACCAGCGCGGTGGAGTGCAACCAGGTCCTGAACCTGGTCGGCGGCCCATACGATTTTCCTGATTATCGCGCCGTGGGGCGGGTCGTGCTGCAGAACAAGAACGTGATGTGCCAGTACCGCGCGGTCGGCCACCCCATCGCCTTCAGTGTCACCGAGGCGCTGGTCGACGAGGCGGCCCGCGCAATCGGCATGGACCCGGCGGAACTGCGCCGTAACAGCGTTTTCCGCGACGACGCTTATCCCTGCGCGGCAGCCAGCGGCCTCAAGTTCGAGGGGCTGTCGCATCAGAAGAGCCTGGAAAAACTGCTCGCCATGATGGATTATGACGGGCTGCGCCGCGAACAGGCGAGCTTGCGCGAACAGGGCGTCTATCGCGGCATCGGCCTGGCCATGATGATCGAGGTCACCAATCCCAGCCCGATGTTCTACGGCGTCGGCGGCGCCCATATCTCGGCCCGCGACGGCGTCACCATCCGGCTCGACCCGACCGGCGGGGTGACGGCGGCGACCGGCGTCACCGAACAGGGCCAGGGCACCGAGACGATGATTGCCCAGATCGTGGCCAGTTCGGTCGGCGTTGCGATGGACAAGGTCCGCGTGGTCACCGGCGACACCGAAACGACGCCCTATGGCGGCGGCACCTGGGCCTCGCGCGGGGCCGGCATCGCCGGCGAGGCCGCGCTGCAGTCGGGCCGGGCCTTGCGCGAAGGTATCCTGGAGGTCGCGGCCGCCATGCTGCAGGCCGACGCGGCGAAACTCGACATCCGCGAGGGCAGGGTGGTGGACGCCGATACCGGCGCCGAGCGCATCACGCTCTCCGACCTCGCCAAGACGGTCTATTACCGGGGCAACGAATTGCCCGACGGCGTATCGCCGGAACTGGTGGCGACCCGGCATTATTCGCCGCGCCAATATCCCTTCGCCTTTACCAACGGCATCCAGGCCTGCTGGCTGGAAGTGGACGCCGAGACCGGCTTCGTGAAACTTCTGAAATATTGGGTCGTCGAGGATTGTGGTACGGTCATCAACCCGCAACTGGTCGACGATCAGATCAGGGGCGGCGTGGTTCAGGGGATCGGTGCGGCCCTGTTCGAGAAATGCGAATATGACGATCAGGGACAGATGCTGAACGCGACGATGGCGGATTATCTGGTGCCGATGGCGGCCGAGATGCCGGATATCGAGATCGGCCATGTGGCAACGCCGACGGCTGAATCCACGCTGGGCGCCAAGGGCGCGGGCGAGGCCGGCACGGCGGGCGCGCCGGCGGCGGTGGCGAACGCGATCAACGATGCGATCGCCCCGCTGGGGGCCAAGGTAAATGCGATACCGGCGACGCCGGAACGAATTTTAGAAGCCCTGGGCAAACTTTAAAAAGGGCGATGACAATTCCGGTCCAGCCCGGGCCGGATTCAATCAACTGCTATGAATGGGAGGATGAACCATGAGCAGCAAGAACGGGCAGACAGAATTGACCAAGACCGGGACGTCCCGGCGCAAAGTACTCAAAACGGCGGCGGCGGGCGCTGCCGTGGCGGCGGTTTCGCCGTTTATGTTTAATATCGCGCGCGGCGCGGGCGACGCCATCAAGATCGGCTTCCCCGTCCCGCTTACCGGCCCCTACGGCTCGGAAGCCAAGGAACAGGCGCGCTGCGCCCAGATCGCGGTCGACGCGTTCAATGCCGCCGGCGGCATGGGCGGGCGCATGGCCGAACTGCTGGTCCGCGACGACAAGCTGAAACCCGGCGAGGCGGCGATCCGCACGCAGGAACTGATCGAGAAGGACAAGGTAAACTTCATCTGCGGTTCGCTGTCGGCCTCGGTGCAGCTTGCGGTTAACGAGGTGACCAAGGCGCGCGGCGTGATCTACATGTCGATCAGCCAGTCCGACAAGATCAACGAATCCACCGACTTCTCGAAATACACCTTCCACGAGGCGATGAATCCGCATATGACGGCGGGCGCGGTCGGCCGTTACGTGTTCCCGAAGAAGGGCAAGCGGGTTGCCTTCCTGCTGGCCGACTACGCCTTTGGCCATGAACTGGTCCGCGGTTTCAAGCGTGAGGGCGAAAACCACGGCATCGAGATCGTCGCCGAGGTCAAGCATCCCATCGCGTCCAAGGATTTCTCGGCCTTCCTGCCGCAGATCCAGGCCGCCAAGCCGGACGTGCTGTGCCTCTGCAACTTCGGCTACGACCAGCTGAACTCGATCAAGCAGGCCACTTCCTTCGGCTTCAAGAACAGCATGCAGCTGGTGGCCCCGGTGTTGCTCTATAACCAGCGTCTCGCCGGCGGCGCCGCCTATGACGGCGTGATAGGCGGCTCCAACTATTACTGGGGGAACGAAGGCAATACGCCGTCGGCCAAATCCTTCAACGACGCCTATCGCAAGGGCAACGAAGGCCGCCCGCCGTCCGATTACGGCGCTTACGGCTATGCCGGCGTCGGCGCGCTGCTGGAAGGCGTGAAGCAGGCCGGTTCCACCGATACCGACAAGGTCATCGCGGCGCTGGAGAGCCTGAAGTACGACAAGTACAAGGGTGAGCAGTATTTCCGCAAATGCGACCACCAGTCGGTGCAGTCGGTATACATCATCGAATCCAAGCCCCAGGCCGAGGTCAAGAACACGCACGACGTCTTCAAGGTCGTGCATACCGACAAGGCCGACGAGGCCAACCTTAGAACCTGTGGCGAGCTGGGTCTGTAAACCCTGTTCGTACTTGCCCTTCTGCCCCGGCCTGATACGGTCGGGGCAGGTTTTTTCCTGAATAACAAATGATACCGGGGACGCGATCTTGAACCCGATGGACATTCCGCTACAGCTCTGGGCCTTCCAGATTTTCACGGGTCTCGCGCAAGGCTCGGTGCTGGTGCTGCTCGCCATCGGCTTGTCGCTGATTTTCGGCATGCTGACGGTGGTGAACTTCGCTCATGGCGCCTTCTATATGGTTGGCGCCTATGTCGGGGTGTATGTATTCACCCTCACCGGCAATTTTTGGCTGGGGCTGGTGGCGGTTCCGATCGGGGTTGGCACGATTGGCCTCGCGGTGGAGCGCTTCCTGATTCGGCCGCTATACGGGCGCGGCATCGATTATCCGCTGCTGCTGACCTTCGGCCTGTCCTATGTTTTCATCGATCTCGCCAAGATGGTTTTCGGCAAGGTCGGGCTGACCTTCGATGCGCCGGAAATCCTGCGGGGCGCGGTGGATATCGGCATTGGTTATTTCCCGGCCTACCGGCTGTTCCTGATCGTCGCCATGGCGGTACTGGTTGGCGCGCTGTGGCTGTTCCTCGAGCGGACGTCATATGGCCTGGTGATCCGCGCCGGCGCCCGCGACAGTGAAATCGTCAAGGTACTTGGCATCGATATTTCCCGGGTCTGGCTGGTGGTGTTCGGTATCGGCACCGCGTCGGCGGGTATCGCCGGCTACCTGTCGGCGCCGATGGAGAGCGTCATCCCGGAGATGGGCATACCCGTGCTGGTGCAGGCCTTCGTGGTTACCGTGGTGGGCGGCATGGGATCGCTGGTCGGGGCGGTGGTTGCCGGGCTGGTGGTCGGCGTGGTGATGGCGGTAACCGCGCTGATCGCGCCGCAACTGGCCGACGCCTCGATGTTCGCGCTGATGGCGCTGGTGCTGCTGGTGCGCCCGCAGGGCCTGTTCGGCCGCAAGGGCCTGATGGAGTAGGGTGATGAGCGAAGCACCCATCCCCGTTTCCGGCAGGCGCCTGGCCGAGGCCGTCCGCGCCATCGCCCGTCATCGTGTGGCGGCTGCTATCCTGGCGCTGGTGATCCTGCCCTGGGTCGCGCCTTACGAGGCGCTGGCCGTCAATATCATGATATTCGGGCTCTACGCGGTCGGCTTTAACCTGGTCTTTGGCTACACGGGCATGCTGTCCTTCGGACATGCGGCTTTCCTGGGCGTCGGCGCTTACGGCTGCGGCGTCGCAATTTCCGTCTTCGACATAAACTGGGTCCTGGCGATCGCCATCGGCACAGTGTTGGCGGGGGCGGTGGCAATGGTGGTCGGCGCCCTGGCGATTCGCACGCGCGGCATCTATTTCGCCATGGTGACGCTCGCCCTGGCCCAATGTGTCTATTACATCCTCTATCAGTGGAGCGACCTAACCGGCGGCGAGGACGGCCTGCGTGGCGTTAGCGTTCAGAAGATAAATCTCCTCGGGATCGAGCTGAACATGCTGGACCCGCTGACCAAATATTACGTCATGCTGGTTTTCGTCGCCGTGGCGCTGTGGATTTTCTCTCGCATACTGGATTCATCCTTCGGCGCCGTGCTGGAGGCGGTCCGCGAAAACGAGAACCGGGCGCGCGCCTGCGGCTACGACACGGCGCGCACAAAATGGCTGGCCTTCGTGCTGTCGGGCATGTTCTGCGGGCTGGCCGGCGCGCTTTACGCCATCCATTTGTCGATCGTGCCGATCGAAACGGCTCATTATCTGATTTCCGGTGAGGCGGTGATGATGGCGCTGCTGGGCGGCATGGGCACCTTCTTCGGCCCCTTCATTGGCGCCGGCATGTTCCTGCTGCTGCAGGACGTGCTTTCGGCCGAGGTGGAATACTGGCAGTTCTTCACCGGCGCGATCTTCGTGATTTTCGTGTTGTTCTTCCCGCGCGGGGTTTGGGGCTCGATTCTGCACTGGATCGGCAAATGACCAGCGGCGAAATCATCCTCGGCGCCAGCAATGTCGGCATGAAGTTCGGCGGCTTCCGGGCGCTGAACGACGTATCCGTCGATATTGCCCGGGGCCAGTTGACCGCCATCATCGGCCCGAACGGCGCCGGCAAGAGCACCCTGTTCAATATCCTGTCGGGCGCATTTCCGCCCAGCGAGGGGCGCATCGTATTCGAGGGGGGCGACATAACCGGCCGGCGCCAGCATCGCTTCGCCCGCATGGGAATCGCCAAATCCTTCCAGATCACCAACGTCTTCCCGTTGCTGACCGCGCTGGAAAATGTGCGCATCGCGGTGCAGGCGATGAAGGTGCGCTACGATATCTGGACCCCGCGCCGCCGCCATGCGGAATTCGCCGAGAAGGCCGTCGAACTGCTCGACCTCGTCGGGCTGGCCCATCATCGCGAGCGTCATGCGGAAAACCTCGCCCATGGCGAACAGCGGGCGCTGGAAATCGCCATGGCGCTGGCCAGCGATCCGCGCCTGTTGCTGCTCGACGAACCCACCGCCGGGATGAGCCCGGAGGAAACCGTCACCATGATGGGGCTGATTACCAAACTGGCCGAGGACCGCACCGTCGTGCTGGTGGAACACAAGATGAAGCTGATCATGGGCATCAGTGACCGTGTCGTGGTGCTGCATCACGGCGAGCTGCTGGCCGACGGCGCGCCCGACGAAATCCGTGCCAACGAAGAAGTGCGCCGTGTCTATCTGGGGCAGGAGGGGTAATGCCGATGCTGAAAGTCATCGGCCTGCATGCCTGGTATGAGCACAGCCATATCCTTCAGGGCGTGGGGCTGGAGGTTAACGAGGGCGAGATCGTCTCGCTGATCGGCCGCAACGGCGCCGGCAAGACGACCATGCTGAAGACGATCATGGGGCTGGTCGGCAAGCGCCAGGGCCGGGTTGCCTTCCGTGGCGCGGAAATCCTCGACCAACCGGCGCATATCCGCTTCCATCGGGGTCTCGGTTACGTGCCCGAGGATCGGCGCATCGTGCCCGGCCTGACGGTGCGCGAGAACCTGCGGCTTGGGCTTATTGCCGTCAGCGGCTCGAATGAAGCGCAAGCCATTGACCGCATCGCCGAAACCTTCCCGCGGCTGAAGGAGCGCCTCGACCAGGTCGGCGAGACCCTGTCGGGCGGCGAACAGCAGATGCTGGCCATCGCGCGGGCCATGGTGTCGCATCCCGCGCTGATCATGCTGGATGAACCGTCGGAGGGCATCATGCCGGTGCTGGTGGACGAGATGTTCGAACTCTTCACCCGCCTGCGGGCCGAGGGCGTCACCATTCTGCTGGTCGAACAGAACGTGGAGCGCGCCCTGAAAATCTCCGACCGCGCCTACATCATGGACCAGGGCGTGATGGTTCACACGGCGGATGCGAAAAGCCTCCTCGCGGACAAGGAAATCCAGGATCGCTATTGCTCGGTATAACGCCTGCTATGGCAGGAAGCCGGACCGGTCCGCCAGTTTGCGCGGCAGGTATTCCTCGATCACGTAGTTCAGGCCCCATTTGGCCAGCGCCTGCTGTTCGGCGCGCACGCCCATTTCAAGCAATTGCTCGATGGCGGAAATCCATTGCGGGTGCGCGGTAAAGAACGGGTCGTTCCTCAGCGCATCGCGGGCCCGTTTGATGTCGGTCTTGCTTAAGGGATGCGTCGCGTCCTCCAGGCCGAAATCGATTATGTCCCGTGGCGTTACGCCCAGATAGCCCGCCCGCGGCACGCAGAAGAAGCGGTTGATATGGGCGGCATTGCCCGAGCCGACCTTCAGGGTGCGGTAGATGTTGGCGAAGCCGTACGGGTCGCAGTCGGTGAAACACCAGACAGGCAGGTCCATCGCGTCGGACAGCCGCCGGATAAAGCGGCGCGTGGCGCGGGTCGGTACCCCGCCCATTTCGACCAGGATGCAATTTTCCTGTTCCCAGAAACGGTGGCTGTTCAGCCGCTGGAACATGCCGCCGGTCTCGATCGCGAGGATGAATTTCGCGCGGGCGCGGAATTCCAGATGTTCGACGGAACGCGGTATGCCGTATGCGCCGCTGCCGAAGCCGCGGCAGTCGATTTCGATCGTCTCGCCGGTCCGCGGATTGCGGTCCAGCACGGTCAACTCCCCGGCGACCGATCCGCCATGGGATTCCGGATAGAAGCGCAACTGTTCGCGCGACAGCCCATGCGCGGCGGCCAAGGCCTCGATATCGTCCATGACGGCATCGGATTCGGTCTGTTCGTCGAAACGCGCGTCGCCCCAGTTTTTCGAGATGTAATAGGCCTCTCGCTTCGTCGCGAAATCGTCCTGCGCGACCATGTCCCGCGCGGTGGCCATCAGCCGCTGTGTCTGGGCGAAGGTTCGCGCCGTATTGACGGTCAGCGTGCGCGTCTTCTCGGCGCCGCCGAGTTCGAAATAGCCCTTGTCGCTGTCGTAGGTGACGTTTCCCAGGCTGCGAACCGGCAGGCGGATGGCCGGCAGTTCACCGCGCTCTATGCTGTCGCGTATCTGGCCGGCGACCTGGTCGATCAGAGCGACGGTCCTGGCGTTCAGTTCGTCACGCAAACTGGCGGGATTCTTCTTTTTGCCTTCGCTGGCCATCAGTGTCTCCGTTTGCGCTGCAGCACCTCGTCCAGCGTCTCCACGGTCTGCTCTCGTTCGGTGTCGCTGAGTTCGAGAATCTCCTGCAACGCGATTCCGATATGGGGCAGGTATTTTTCGATCCAGCTCCGGCGGTCGAATTCCCGCTTCAAACGCTGGTCCCTGCGCAGATGGGTGGCCATCCGCCGGCCACAGGTCTGCAGCCCGAGCCGGATTTCCTTGAGGATCTCCGGGTAGGTGGCGATCGCTTCCTTGGATTCCGAGGTGAAGGGCACCCAGACCGACGCGACATGGACGATGATCGCCATCGGCGCCACTGGTAGCGCGCCCTTCGGCTGCTGCAGGCCGTAACCACGCCAGTTGGTTTGTACCGCTGCCCTGGTGATGGCGCAGGCGGACTGCTGATACAGAAGGGGCACGCGGTTCGCATAGCGCAGCAGCCGGGCCGGTTCGTCGGCCCGGGCCACCAGGGCGTCGCTGTCCCCAACCGACGGATGTTTCGTCTTGCGAATATGGCCGGCCTCGTCTTCCTCCAGCCCGATTCCGCCAGGGCGGCCATAGGCGATACCCACCTCGACCTGGAACGGGTTGCCGCGATAGACGGCGGCGGGCCGCGTGACGACGGTGTAGAAATCGGCGTCCAGTTCCTTGTGCAGGCCTTCCAGTAGGCGTTTTTCGCCGATCGGTACGATACAGTCGGTCGGCGGCGCGGATACCCTGGTGCGGCTGATCGCCCGGTGCAGGCGGGTCGCCTGCGCGTGGGCGATGCGCCGCGGGTAGGAGCGCTCGCTCAACGCGGCGCCCGCCTTCTCTATGATCTGTTTCGCGGTCTTGCGGCCGACGCGGCAGAATTCATCCTCGAGGAATCGGAGCAGCGTACGGCTTTTCGTGTCGCTCAGCATCTGGATCAGCCGGCCAAGCTCGACTCCGTCGGGATGCGGTTTGATCTCGGTGGGCTGGCGCGGCAATTCGTCGATGCTGCGCTCGAAGCGCAACGCCTCGCCATGTGGCCCGTTGTAGGCCAGCGTCACATGGGGGTTGGCTATTGCCGTTTGCTTCAGATAGGCCTCGACCGAATGCGGCCCGGTCTGATGACGGCCTTCCAGCTCCACCTCCAGGCGCGTGCCGTGAGGTCGGTCCCATGTGATATGTCTCTTGCGGTGGATGTCGGGCCGGTTGCGGCTGGTGTCGATCGACACATGCAATTCCGTCGCCCGGGCCTCGCCGGCCACGCGGCTCAGAATTTGCATCGGCTTGCCGGTGGTCAGCTGCGCATACATGCCGGCCGCCGAGATGCCCATGCCTTGCTGGCCGCGCGACTGGCTGAGCTTGTGGAACCTGGATCCGTAGAGCAGCTTTCCGAAGATCTTCGCGATCTGGTTTTCGACGATCCCTGGACCGTTGTCTTCGACGGCGACGCGGTAGAATTCCCCGTCATGCGACACTTCGACGTGGATTTCGGGCAGGATGCCGGCCTCCTCGCAGGCGTCGAGCGCGTTGTCCACCGCCTCGCGGACGGTGCTCACCACCGCTTTCGACGGCGAGTCGAAGCCGAGCAGATGCCGATTCTTCAGAAAGAATTCCGACACCGAGATATCGCGCTGCCGCGCCGCCATCTCGAAGGCCGTGGGGTGGATGCTTTCCTCGTCCGTCATCCGTCGCCGCCATTTAGTTGCCGCGATCGATCTATGATTACGGTGAGACATCGATGCCGGCAATGACCCATATCAAGGGGGCGATGGTGGCGGCTACTGCCTGTAGCTCAGCCGCTGTCCAGGCTGCAGGCCAGCGTGCGGCTGATATGGGCCAGTGGTCGGCCGCTTTCCGCAGCCCATGCGTTGAAGGCCTCCTGCACCGCGCGCAGGGCCCGGGCGGAGGAGGGGGGCCTTTCCACCACGCCCTCGGCGATCAGCGCGGCGGCGACATCCTTCGACATGACAAAGGAATCCTTGCCCATGAAGCGCAGGAAATACTGGCCCGTCGTGCCGCTCACCCGGCTGCCGCGCTTTTTCAGCACGTCCAGCAGGCCGGCGAAATCATCCACCGGCCAGTCGGCGAAGAACGCGGCGGCGGAGCCATGCTCGCGCGCCAGGTCGCACAGGAACACCGCGTTCTCGCGCACCGACAGGATCTTGGCGGCGTTGCGCACGATATCCCTGTCCTTCAGCAGCCGGTCGATATCGTCGTCCGACAGCATGGCGCAGCGGCCGGGGTCGAATCCCTCGAACGCCGCCTCGAAGCCAGGCCATTTCTTTTCGATCACCGACCAGTTGAACCCGGCCTGGAAAATCCGCCGCGTCATCTCCGCCAGCCAGCGGTCGTCGGGTATGGCGCGCAGCTCGTTGGCCGTGCGCACTGCCGGCATCAGCGCTTCCAACGCATCCTCGCTGCCCTTGCGCGCCGCCGCGCGATGCCAAATTGTGTTGAATGAATTCACTGCTCCCTCCCGTGCAAACCGTTCCACACCGGTTATATAAACGCCCGTCGCGGGCGACTGCACTCAAATGGGCGTGATTGGCGGCGCCGCTCAGTCCGGCGGAAAGTCGCCGCGTATCAGGATTTCCGGTTCCCGCTCCCCAAGGTCGGGGATCTCGCCATAGGCCTTGCGCATGGCCCATTCCCCCAGGCGCGAGCGGGGCATTCGCCAATCGTCTGGACCGTCCGGCTTCATGCCCTGCCAGCGCGGGTCGGTCATCCAGCCGACAAAATCGCGGCGCTCCTCGCCGGAAAGCCGCCGGCCCACCAGGAAATGAGGCAAGGTATCTTTCGCCATCTCGCCGAACCAGTAGGCCGGCAGGACGGCGATCGCTAATCCCACGGCGCCTTCGAATATCTGAAATATATAGCGCCCAAAAACCAGAAATACGAGGCCGAACAAGGCCACGGCGGAGAGGACTGCGACGCCCACACCGAGATATAATCGCCAGCGCCGCGCCCGCACCGTTACCGGGGACTTACATTCGCGCCAGATGCGCGCGGGGCGGCCGATGGCGCTGGCTAGTTCTTCTAACTTGCCCGGCATGATTTCTTCGATGCGGTATATGGCGCCGTTGCAGTGAAGATTGACCGCGTTGCCGCCTTCCTCAAGATCGACGAAACGAATGTCCGCCAGGGGCGCCTTGCCCTTGTCGCGATCAAAGACGCCGCCGCCGGCCCAGATAACATGCCGGTCCGTCACCGCGACTTCCATCTGCGAGCCTTTCGAGAAGGCTTCCCAGCGGATCGCCTCGCCCGGCGGTATCATGCCCTTCAGCCGCGCCATCTCTCGCCCCTTCCCGTTTTGCACGCGTTTGCAATCGCGCATTGTGGCGAAGAGGTGCTAACGGTTAGTGAACAACTTCTTGAGACATCCCATCACTCCGCCTTGGCCAGCACCAGGGCGATCGCGGCGAGTTGGCTCGACTGCGAATAGGAGTCCAGCCGATCGCGAATCAAGACTTTCAGCGGCTCCAGGCTGGTCAGCGCCCCTTCGCGATCGCCGGTCAGCGCCTGGGCCCACGCCAGATATGCGAGCAGGCTGGCCTGGTCTTTTGCCGGGGCGTTGGTGGATTCCATGTCCGCGAGGAATTCCTTTGCGCGGTCAAGCGATGCCTTGGCCCGGCCTTGCGCACCGGCCGCATTTTCCGCCACGGCGACAATTGTAAAGACGCGCGCCTGTATCGGATCGCTATTGAATTTGCCGGATAGTTTCAGGGTGCTGTCCGCGATCGCCAGCGCTTCCTCCTTTTCGCCCATGTAACCGCGCGCGATCGCAATCTGCGCGAAGGGAAAGGCGAGTTGTTCCCGGGGAACATCTTTCGCCGCGGCCAACGCCCTGGAAATCGACAGGTCGACTCCGGCCTTGTCGCCGGCCGTGGCCTGGCTCTGCGCGATCCAGGCGTAGGTCAGGATAACGCGCCCCGGGTTGCCTATTCCTTCCACGATTTTCAGCGCCTTGCCAAAGTCGCCCAGCAACCCGTGTATTCTCGCCAGGCTGGAGTCGAGCCCGTCCTGGGTGCCGGGATCCATAATGTCCCTTTTCAGGGCCAATATTTTGTCGATCGTCTTGCGCGCGTCCGCTTCGCGGCCCGTATCGGCCTGTACGCGGGCGATATAGGCGAACGCCCTGGCCCGCTCGCGCCTGTCTTCGATTGTCACGGCCACGGCGGCCGACTGGTCGATGGCGCAATCCACCGTGGTTTCCGCCAGGCATTCGTCCAGCGCGCTGGACTGATAGCCGGTCAGCCAGAACAGCGCGACCGGCAAAAGTAACCAATGAAACTTACGCATATCGCCCGTCCATTTTCGCCGGCTGGGTGTAGAGGGCATTCCAGCATTCACGGTCCGCAACGGCAAGCCGCATTTTCAGTGCTGGTTCACACAGTCTCTTCCACTGGATCCAGTTCGCCGGCGCCTGGTCATTCGTGATGACGGGTTACTGCCGGCTGGCGCGGGTGCTGGTGCTGATGCCCTGGAACCGTGACGAAAAGCTGAGTTTCGGTTTTGTCTGGGCGTTGATCACGACGCCACCGGTCGACGGCGGTATCAGCGCGCCTTGGTATCAGGCTGCTTTCCTCGAATATTCCGCCAACAAATCATCCAGCGCCTGTTGGGCCTGGAACGATATTTCGCCCATGCGCTCTTCGCCCAGCAGGGCAAGTTGCCGTTCGGCCGCCGCTTTGTCCCCGGCGATGTCGGCGGCGCGGGCCAGGGCTACCCGGGTCATCGCAATATCGCTGGCGCGACCCAGTTGTTCGTTGATCGATAGGGCTTCTTCGGCATGGGCGCGCGCCGCGTCGCCCAGCCCGCGGTACAGTTCGCACATCGAGGCGCGGGTCAGCGCCCAGGCCAACCGGTGCCTGGCGTCCACAAACCGCAACTCGGTGATCGCGGCTTCCAGGCTGCCTTGGCTATCCTCCTCGCCCAGAGCGCAGGCCGTCAACGCCACCAACGCCCTGGCGAAGGGCGCCTCGCTGCCGCCTCGCAGCTTGCCCGCGATGTCCAGAAGTTCCGTGGAATAGCGCCTTGCGTCCTCTAAATATCGGCGTCCCAGGGCCAGTACCGTCAGCTCTTCCAGCGCATTGAACTCGCTCATATGGTCGCCGGTGGCGCGGGCCAGGGCAAGCGAGCGGACGAATTCGTCTTCCGCCTCGTCCAGCGCGCCGTGGAAATGCAGCAGCTTGCCCATGCCGTTGGCGATCGAGGGATGCTCCTCGCCGATCGACGCCGCCAGGCCGCCGGCCTCGGCCAGCAGGGTTTCGGCCTGCTCCAGGTCGCGTTCCAGCACCAGCAGGCATCGCGCCGCCTCGGCCATGGCTATCGCGCGGTCGCCGTCGTTGCCGGCGCGGCTGGCCACTTCGGCGCGCATGGTTTCGCGCCGCGCCTCCAGCCACTGGCCCTGTTCCCAGCGCAGATAGCTGGCGACATGGAATCCTCGGCGGGCATGATCGTGGCAGCCCATTTCCTGGGCCCGTTCGGCCAGCTGCAGGATTTCGTGTGCGGCTTCTTCAAGATTTTCTGGCCGGCGCGCCGCACAGGCGATCTCGGTCAACTCGATCAGCCGCTCGACCTGGTCCGGCTCGTCCAGACGTTCCGCATGGTGCCGGCCGCGCTGGGCCAGGCCGTAGGCTTCGGCATTGGCGAAAAGTTTCAAACAGTCGCGCGCCGCCGATACGCACGCCGCGGCCGCGGCGTGGTCGTCGCCTGACAGGCCGGCATGACGGGCGATCTCGGATGCGACCGAACCGTCGGTATCGGCCAGCGCCTGCAGGGCAGTCATCATGCGGCCATGCATCAGGCGGCGGCGCGGTTCGGACAGGCCGGCATAGACCGCCTGGCGAACCAGTGTATTGCCGAAGACATACGATCCCCCCGATGCCCCCCCTGACACCGCCGCCGGGCGCAGCAGGGAATGACGCTCCAGCACTTCCAGCGCATCGACCAATTCATCGGCGCCGGCGCTGATCAGCCCCTGGATGCGGGCGATGTCGAACGGATCGCCGGCCACCGCGCCCCATGACAGCAGGTCGCGCGCGGTCGCCGGCAGGCGCTCCAACCGATCGCGGACGGTTCGCGACAGGCTGAGCGGCACATCCTCGTTCTGGCTGTCCGACGGGAAACGGGCCAATTCAATGGCGAACAGGGGATTGCCGCCGCTCTCGCGACATAGCCGGTCGAAGTCGGCGGTGTCGGGCATGACCGAAACCAGCGACTTCAGTTCGGTTTCAGTCAGCGGGCCCAGCGCAATCTCTTCCAGCAGGCCGTCGCGGCGCAGGTCGCGCAGCACCCGGCCGGCCGCCGGATTGTCGGCCAACTCGCCATCGCGCGCCGCCAGCATGATCATCAGCGGGCGTTCGCGGTTCCGCCGCGCCAGGTAATGAAGCAGCATGGCGGATGCCTCGTCGCTCCAGTGGAAATCGTCCAGCCGCAGCATGATCGGCGTGGTCAGGCCGGCCTTGTGCGAGACCCTGTCGGCGATCGCGGCGAACAGCCTTTCCCGGCGCTCGCTCGTCGTCGCGTTGTCGTCGTCGCCGCCGCCGACCAGGGGCAATGCGCCCAGCGCGTCGATCCAGGGGGCGAAGGGGCGGTTCGATTCGGCCTCGTAACAGTTGCCGGCAAGGGTGCTGCCGCCGCGCACCATGATTCCGGCCGATATTTCGTCCAGCAGGCGGGTCTTGCCGATACCGGGTTCGCCGGTCAGCAGGATTATCCTGGCGCGGCCCTGCATCACCGTGCCGTCCATGATGCGGTATAGCTTCGCCAGTTCGTCCGCGCGGCCGCAAAACGGGATTTCCGCAAGCGCCGGTTCGTAGCTGAAGGTCTGCAGGGCGGGCTCGGGCTCGGCCAGCGGTCCGGATGGCGCGGGCGAGGCGCCGGGTTTCGCCACCACCTTGCCGTTGGCCTCGCGCCAGGCCGCCTGCAGTTCCAGGGGATGATCGACGCCGGCCTCGGCCAGCGCATGCAAACCAGCCTTGTATTGCTGCTCGGCCTCGCGCTTGCGCCCTGCCTTGCCCAGCAACCGGACCAGGCCGGCTCTGGCGGGTTCGTTATAGGGGTCGATCCCCAGCAGCGCGCGGGCATGGGGCAATGCCTCGTCGGCCTCGCCGGTCAGGCGTTTGACCAGTGTTTCCAGCACCGCGATCTGGCGGCTGCGCATGTCCTCGCGCTCGGCCATGCACCAGGACTGGAAATCGGGGCAGGAATCCAGCTCCAGCCCCTCCAGAAATTCGCCCCGGAACCGTCCGGCCAGATCGCGCAACTCGTTTACCGACAGCGCATCGATGCCGCCGCCCAACCGGTCGCGCACCGTCAGCAGGTCGATTTCGGCCCCGGCCGCATCGAAGGTCACGGTTTCGCGGTCGGCGACGATGCGCGTGGCGCCTTCTTCGTCGACGATGCCGCGCAGCTTGCTCAGGCTCCAGCGCAGCGCGCCACGGGGATCGTCCGGGATGTCCCAGAACAGGGTGCACAGCCGCTCTCGGCGGTGGGTCTTGCCGGTGACCGCCAGATAGGCCAGCAGCGCCCGCGTCTTTTTTGATTGTGGCAGCGCCAGCCGTTGCGCGCCGTGCACGACTTCCGGCTCGCCCAACAGATTGATCCGCATTGCCTCGTCCGGCACTGGGGCCTCGTTCAATATTTCGGTTTGGCTTGCACTGGCGGCTGACATTTTCTGATCCTCAACTCGTTACCCGCGATTTTCGCGATTACCGGTCTTTTCGCCTGCCAATTTCACACGCCCCTGTTTCAGCAATGTTTCCGCAAAGGTTTCAATTGCGTCTTAAAACACCCGTACTGAAATATGCGGAGTGTCCTTTACACGGTTATTCAAACGCTGGCATACACGCGTGAACGGCATGATCCGATGCATTGTCATGGTCCGCACCGGCGAGCCGCCTTGCGGGAAATATTTTGGAGAGAATTAATGAGCATCGGTATAACCAGCGCGCCGTTCGGTGCAATTTCAGGCGGATCCGGGGCCGACGACCAGGTCCGCGCCCGTGAGATCGCCGTGGAATGTTGGCGCCGCGCCATGGCGACGCGCCTTGCCCGTCAGTCCGCGCAACGGAATCCGGATTAGGTCCGCACTTGGGGGGACGGGCGTCATTTGCCTGCCTGCCCGTCCCCCTAATTTTTGTGCGGATACAGACCTTGCTATAATACCCCTTTAAAGATTTGATTTTGCTGCAATCATGACATATCTTGATAAATCAGGAAATATCATGACGGAGCGTTCCCATGGCAAAACCCCGCGAAAAATTTTCTTCACAGGCCGATCCGGAGCTGCTGACGGCGGTGCGCGACATAGCCGAAACCGAGGGGCGCCAATTCCAGGCGGTGCTGGAAGACGCCATGCGCGATTATATCGACCGTCACGCAAAGGACCGCCCACGCCGCCATGTGCTGGAGGCGCTGGGCGATAGCCTGGAGGATTTCGACGACCTCTATCGTGAGCTGGCGAAGTGAGCGAGCACGATTATCTGACCCTCGCCGACATCCTCGCCATCCATACCGTCCAGATACGCCGTTACGGCGGCTCACCCGGCTTGCGCGACGCCGGCGCGCTGGAATCCGCCCTGTTCCGCCCGCAGACCGGTTACTATGACGACCTGATCGCCGAGGCCGCCGCGCTGCTGGAAAGCCTGGCCATCATACATCCCTTCATCGACGGCAACAAACGCGCCGCCTTCGCCGCGTCGGACGTCTTCCTGCGCATCAACGGCCACCGCATAGAAGGCGAACCAATGCAAATCCACCCCGACATGATCGCCATGTTTGAGGCGGTGAATTTCGATTTCGCGCATCTGGAGCCGTGGCTGCGGGGATTGGTTGTCAAGATCGCTAATCGGGATAGCCCTTAACGGACTGGATCTGCCGCTCCGGTCC
>CBFDDT010000013.1:0-43598 GCA_965603635.1 uncultured bacterium
CCGCGAAGGCGGCCGTACCGTTGGCGCCGGCGTCGTTACCGGAATTGTAGAGTAATCAGGAGTACATCGGACGGCGGCGCATAGCGCCGCCGGTTCCGTTGGAGGACCAAGTATGGACAACCAGAATATACGCATCCGCCTCAAGGCCTTCGATCATCGCATACTCGATCAGTCGACGGGTGAGATTGTAAGCACCGCGAAGCGTACCGGGGCCCAGGTCCGTGGTCCGATTCCGTTGCCGACCCGGATTGAGAAATTTACCGTTCTGCGTGGCCCGCATGTCGATAAAAAGAGCCGCGAGCAGTTCGAAATTCGCACCCACAAGCGGGTACTGGACATTATCGACCCGACGCCGCAAACAGTCGACGCTTTGATGAAGCTCGAACTTGCGTCCGGTGTCGATGTTGAGATCAAACTCTAGGGACACCGCATCATGCGCTGTGGATTAATAGCTCAGAAACTTGGAATGTCGCGGGTCTTCGATTCGACCGGCCTGCATATCCCGGTCACCGTTTTGAAAGTCGATAACTGTCATGTCGTCGGCGTGCGGAACAGTGAGAAGGACGGCTATACGGCCGTGCAACTGGGTGTTGGCAACGCCAAAACCAAGAACGTCAAACGCCCGATGCGAGGCCATTTCGCCAAGGCGAAAGTGGAACCAAAGCGCAAGCTGGCAGAATTCCGCGTCAGCGAGGATGCGGTTCTCGCCGTCGGTGCGCAGCTTTCCGCCGCGCATTTCGTGGCTGGCCAATATGTGGATGTGATCGGCACCAGCAAGGGCAAGGGCTTTGCCGGCGCCATGAAGCGGCATAATTTTAGCGGCCTGCGCGCCAGCCATGGTGTTTCGGTCTCGCATCGAAGCCATGGTTCGACGGGCAACAGCCAGGATCCCGGCAGGGTCTGGAAGGGCAAGAAAATGGCCGGTCACATGGGCGATGAGCAAGTGACCATCCAGAACCTGGAGGTGGTTTCCACCGATGCCGAGCAGGGCTTGATCCTGGTGCGCGGCGCTATTCCGGGCTCCAAGCAAGGCTGGATCCTGATCAGCGATGCGATCAAGAGGAAAACTGACCTGGAGTTGCCTTTCCCGGCTGAACTGATCAGTGGCGCGGACGCCGCACCAGTCGACGAAGCCCCGGCCGACGAAGCCCCGGTGGAAGAGGCTGCCGCCGACGAAGTGCAGGCCGAGGAAGCACCGGCGGAAGACAGCGCTGAGACTCCCGCCGACTCAGGCGATGGCGAGACGAAGGAATAATGGTGATGAAAAGCAAGGTCATCAACCTCGAAAACAAGGCCGCTGGCGATATCGATCTCGCCGACGAAGTCTTTGGCGTCGAGGTCCGCAAGGATATTTTGGCCCGTATGGTCAACTGGCAGCTGGCGAAACGCCGGGCCGGTACCCATAAGGTCAAGACCCGCGGCGAGATCAGTGGAACGACCCGCAAGCAGTTCCGCCAGAAAGGCACCGGGCGTGCCAGGCAGGGCTCGAACCGGGTAACCCAGTTCCGTGGCGGCGCGACGGTTTTTGGGCCGGTCGTTCGCGATCATGCGCACAAGCTGCAGAAGAAAGTTCGCAAGTTGGCCTTGAGATCGGCCCTGTCGGCCAAACAGGCTGAAGGCAAGCTGGTAATCATCGACGATGCCAAGCTGAAAGCGCCCAAGACCAAGGATCTGGTCGGCCAACTCGGAAAGCTGGGTTGGGTGGATGTTCTGGTGGTTGGTGGCGCGGAACTCGACGTGAACTTCTCGAAGGCCGCGTCGAATATACCGCATCTCGACGTCCTGCCCAGTCAGGGCGCCAATGTGTACGATATCCTGCGGCGCGACACGCTCGTGCTGACCAAGGAAGCGGTGCAGAACCTGGAGGCGCGACTGAAATGAGCTGGAAATATTTCAACAGGACCAGCCCGACCCGCGAACGGCTTTTTGAAGTGCTGCGCGCGCCGATCGTGACGGAAAAGGCGACGTTGGCCTCGGAGCATAATCAGGTTGTATTCCGGGTGGCGATCGACGCCACCAAGTTCGAAATCAAGGCGGCGGTCGAGGATCTTTTCAAGGTCAAGGTCGAAGCCGTTAATACCCTTCGCGTGAAGGGCAAGACCAAGCGGTTCCGTGGCCGTATCGGCAAGCGGAACGATTTCAAGAAAGCGATGGTAACGCTGGCCGAAGGCCAATCCATCGACGTTACGACGGGGCTCTGAAACCATGGCATTGAAAAAATTCAATCCTGTCACGCCCAGCCTGCGCAATCTGGTGCTGGTCGATCGTTCCGACCTGCACAAGGGCGGGCCGGTCAAGGCGTTGACCGAAGGGCTGACCAAGAAGGGCGGCCGTAACAACCAGGGCCATATCACCGCGCGTCGGCGCGGTGGCGGCCACAAACGGCGTTATCGTATTATTGATTTTCGACGCAACAAATTCGATGTGGCGGGGACGGTTGAGCGGATCGAGTACGATCCCAACCGGACGGCTTTTATCGCGCTGTTGCGTTACGACGATGGCGTGCTGAATTACATCCTTGCACCTCAGCGGATCAAGATTGGCGACAAGGTGGTCGCGGGCGAACGCACGGACGTAAAGCCCGGCAACGCCATGCCGTTGTCTAATATTCCGGTTGGCACGATTGTCCATAATGTGGAACTCAAGGCCGGCAAGGGCGGGCAGATTGCCCGGTCCGCGGGTACATATGTTCAACTGGTTGGTCGCGACGCCGGTTATGCGCAAATCAAGCTGTCATCCGGCGAACTTCGCATGGTGCGCGGCGAGTGCATGGCGACGATCGGGGCGGTGTCCAACCCGGATCAGTCGAACATCAAGCTAGGCAAAGCGGGCCGCAGTCGCTGGTTGGGCAAACGCCCCTCGGTGCGTGGTGTCGCCATGAACCCGGTCGATCATCCCCATGGCGGCGGCGAAGGCCGCACCTCGGGCGGCCGTCATCCGGTGACCCCTTGGGGCAAACCGACCAAGGGTCGCAAGACCCGGAGCAACAAGAAAACCGACTCGCTGATTATTCGGCGTCGGCATCGCAAGAAGTAGGAGGGCGTCACCTTGGCACGCTCGGTATGGAAAGGCCCGTTTGTTGATGGTTATCTGCTTAAGAAGGCAGAGACCGCACACTCGTCCGGTCGCAACACGGTCATCAAGACCTGGTCGCGTCGTTCGACTGTTCTGCCGCAGTTCGTCGGTCTGACGTTCGGTGTTTACAATGGCCAGAAGTTTCTGCCCGTTCTCGTCACCGAGAATATGGTGGGCCACAAGTTCGGCGAGTTCTCGCCGACCCGGACCTACTACGGACACGCGGCCGACAAAAAGTCGAAGAGGCGCTGATTGATGGGTAAGCCAGCACGTGAAAGAACTCTTGCCGATAACGAGGTGAGGTCGTTCTCGAAGCTCATGAGGTCCAGCCCGCAAAAGCTGAACCTGGTGGCGCAGATGATTCGCGGAAAGTCCGCGGACCTCGCGCTCGCCGACCTGACCTTTTCCAAGCGGCGTATTGCCGGCGAGGTAAAAAAGGTCTTGCAGTCGGCGATCGCTAATGCCGAGAACAATCACCAACTCGACGTCGATCGCCTTTATGTGAAGTCGGCGACCGTGGGCAAGCAGTTTACAGTGAAGCGTTTCCGCCCGCGCGCGCGTGGTCGCGGTGCTCGGATCGTTAAACCTTTCAGTAACTTGACCGTAATCTTGCGGGAACGCGAGGAGACCGAATAATGGGTCAGAAAGTCAACCCGATCGGACTCCGTCTCGGGATCAACCGAACCTGGGATTCGCGCTGGTATGCGGATAGGAATTATGGCGAGCAGCTGCACAAGGATATCAAGCTGCGTGCGTATATCGAGGACCGCCTGAGCCAGGCTGGCATCTCCAAGGTAGTTATCGAGCGCCCGGCAAAAAAAGCACGGGTGACGATCTACAGTGCGCGGCCAGGCGTGGTGATCGGCAAAAAAGGCGCCGATATTGAAAAGCTGCGGCTTGATGTAATGAAGATGGCCGGCGGCGATGTTACTTTGAACATCGTCGAGGTCCGCAAGCCCGAAATCGATGCCAAGTTGGTGGCAGAGAACATCGCCCAGCAGTTGGAACGCCGCGTTGCGTTTCGCCGGGCCATGAAACGGGCAGTGCAGTCCGCCATGCGACTGGGCGCCCAGGGAATACGGATCAATTGCGGCGGCCGTCTTGGCGGCGCCGAGATTGCCCGCACCGAATGGTACCGCGAGGGACGCGTGCCGCTACATACGCTGCGCGCCGACGTTGATTACGGTACCGCCAGGGCCAATACAACTTATGGCGCTTGCGGCGTAAAGGTCTGGATCTTCAAGGGCGAAATTATGGCTCATGATCCGATGGCGCAGGACAAGCGTGCACAGGAACAACAGCAGGGCCGTTAAGGTCAGGCGAGTTTGAAGAAGGTAAACGGGACGAAACGAAATGCTTAGTCCGAAGAGAACAAAATTTCGCAAGCAGCATAAAGGCCGTATTCACGGCAATGCTAAAGGCGGAACTGAGCTGAATTTTGGTAGCTATGGCCTGAAGGCCATGACCACCGGACGCGTTACCGCGCGTCAGATCGAGGCCGCGCGCCGTGCGATTACGCGTCATGTGCGTCGTGTTGGCAAGGTCTGGATCCGGATATTCCCCGATGTCCCGGTCAGCGGCAAGCCTGCCGAGGTGCGTATGGGCAAGGGCAAGGGGTCGCCGGAATTCTGGATGTGCCGCGTTAAGCCGGGCCGTATCATGTTTGAAATGGAAGGCGTTGACGGGCCAACCGCCAAGCGCGCCTTCGAGTTGGCCGCGGCCAAGTTGCCGGTGCAGACGCGCGTCGTCAGTCGCCTGGGCCTGGAGGGTTGATGCCATGAAATCGGATGATTTGCGGCATAAGTCGGAAGATCAGTTGAAGGATGAGTTGCTCGGATTGCGCAAGGAGGCGTTCAATCTGCGCTTTCAGAGGGCGACCGGTCAGCTTGAAAACACGGCGCGGGTTGGTCAGGTTCGGCGCGGTATCGCGCGGATCAAGACGATCCTTACCGAGAAGCGTAAGGCTTCCTAGGAGAAACGGGACGATGCCAAGGCGAACAGTGCAGGGCACGGTAGTGTCGGATGCCGCGGACAAGACGATTGTGGTGAAGGTTGAGCGCCGGGTGCGCCATCCCGTCTACAAGAAGTTCATTACGCGGTCGAGTAAGTATATGGCCCATGATGAGGCTAACGACGCGAAAGCTGGCGACGTGGTGCGTATCCGCGAATGCCGTCCGCTTTCCAAGCGTAAATGCTGGGAACTGGTGAGCGAAACGGCCGCGGAGGCCAAGGAGTAACGACATGATTCAGATGCAAACAAATCTGGACGTGGCCGACAACTCCGGCGCAAAGCGGGTGCAGTGCATTAAAGTACTGGGCGGCGCGAAGCGGCGGACGGCGGGAGTTGGCGATGTGATCGTCGTATCCGTCAAGGAGGCCATCCCGCGCGGCCGCGTCAAGAAGGGCGAGGTTCTGCAGGCGGTCGTTGTGCGTACTGCCAAGGAAATTCATCGCCCGGACGGTTCTTCGATCCGCTTCGACCGCAATGCGGCGGTGCTGATCAACAAGCAGGGCGAGCCGATTGGCACGCGTATTTTTGGTCCCGTGACGCGCGAGCTCAGGGCCAAGAAATTTATGAAGATTATCTCGCTGGCGCCCGAAGTCCTGTAAGGGGCCGGGTGGAAACAGGTGCTGGAATGGCAGTGAAAATGAAAATCAGGAAAGGCGACCGAGTGGTCGTGCTTACCGGGAAAGACAAGGGCAAGACCGGTTCTATTCTTCGGGTTATTACGAAGGATGAACGCGTGGTCGTCCAGGGCGTTAATCTCGTCAAGCGTCACACTCGGGCCGACCGGGTAAACGCGGGCGGTATTATCGACAAGGAAGCCCCCTTGCATATTTCGAACGTCGCCCATGTCGATCCGAAGACTGGTAAGCCCACGCGTGTCGGCTACAAGTTTATCGAGCCCAAGGGCAAGGGCGAGAAACCGACCAAGATCCGCTTCGCCCGGCGTTCCGGCGAAGTGATAGATAGTTGAGCGAGGATAAGCGTATGACAACTCGTTTGCGCGAGATTTACGAGAAGACGGTGAAGCCCTCGCTGATCTCCGAGTTCGGGTACAAGAGCCCGATGGAGGCGCCGAAGATTTCCAAGATCGTCATCAATATGGGGATGGGCGAGGCTGTTGCGGATTCGAAAAAGATCAACCACGCAGTCGAAGACATCACCAAGATTACCGGGCAGAAGCCGGTAGTGACGAAGGCTAAACAGTCGATCGCCACATACAAGCTTCGCGAAGGTATGCCGATCGGCGTAAAGGTCACGTTGCGGCGCAAACGCATGTACGAGTTTCTTGACCGCCTGGTCACCATCGCGCTGCCGCGCGTGCGGGACTTTCGTGGTGTGCCGGGAAACAGCTTTGACGGTCACGGCAATTATTCGCTGGGCCTGAAAGAGCAGATTGTGTTTCCCGAAATTGACTATGACAAGGTCGACGCGGTTCGTGGCATGGATATCGTTATTGTGACGACTGCCAATACAGATGCGGAAGCCAAAGCCCTGCTTAAGGGCTTCGAAATGCCCTTTGTGAATTGAACGGGCGCACGGAGTACGGAAATGGCTAAGAAAAGTGCCACCGAGAACAACGGAAGACGTCAGCGTCTTGCGAAGAAATTTGCGAACAAGCGCGCCGAGTTGAAGGCGATCGTAATGGATCGATCGCTTGAGCCGGAAGAGCGGTTTACCGCACAGTTGAAGCTTAATGAGCTTCCGCGGAACGGTGCCGCGGTGCGCGTTCGCAATCGGTGTGAGGTCACGGGACGTCCCCGCGGCTATTATAGAAAGTTCAAGATGTCGCGTATTGCGCTTCGTGAACTCGGGTCGCTGGGCAGGATCCCAGGCCTTGTAAAGTCGAGCTGGTAAGGGAGGGCAAGGGCAATGTCGATGTCAGATCCCCTTGGGGATATGCTCACCCGCATCCGTAATGGTCAGCGGGCCAACAAGTCGCTTATAACGGTGCCGGCCTCCAAGCTGCGCAGCAACGTCCTCGACGTTCTGCAACGCGAAGGCTATATCCGCGGCTACAGTTGGGCGGAGATTCGCAGCGGTATCGCGGAGTTGACGGTTGAGCTGAAATATAGTGAAGGTCAGCCGGTGATCCGCGAAATCAACCGTGTGTCCAAGCCGGGGCGCCGCGTTTATTCGGGCGTCAGGAAGATGCAGCCGATCTATAACGGGTTGGGCATTGCGATCCTGTCGACACCGCGTGGTGTCATGTCGGATAACGAGGCGCGCGCGGCCAATGTTGGCGGCGAAATCCTCTGCCAGGTGTTCTAGGAGCAGATCATGTCCAGAATTGGCAAAAATCCGGTGGAAGTACCGAGTGGCGTCGAGATTTCGATCGTCAACGATCTTCTGACCGCGAAGGGAAAGAACGGCACTCTGACTGTCCGCCTGCACGAAGCGGTCGAGGTCAGCCAGGGTGACGGTAAGGTCGTCGTAAACCCGCGTGAGGGTGCGCCGGAGGCGCACAAGATGTGGGGCACGATGCGCAGCATGATCAACAATGCGGTGATTGGTGCGTCGGAAGGCTTTACTGTCCGGTTGCTAATCAATGGTGTTGGGTACCGTGCGGCGGTTCAGGGCAATATCCTGAATCTGCAACTGGGTTACAGCCACGATATCCAATATCCGATCCCCGAGGGGATCACGGTCAAATGCGAACGGCCGACAATGATTGAGATTTCGGGCGCCAACAAACAGCAGGTCGGTCAAATCGCCAGTGAAATCCGCGCTTATCGCAAGCCCGAGCCCTACAAGGGCAAAGGTGTGAAGTACGAAAACGAGTTTGTCGTACGCAAAGAAGGCAAGAAGAAGTAGGAACAACGGCAATGCTGAGTACAAAGGAATTGTTCGACCGTCGTGCGCGGCGGACCCGCTATCAGCTTCGCAAACGCGCCAAGGGCCGTCTGCGGCTGTCGGTTTTCCGTTCGGGCCTGCATATCTATGCCCAGATCATCGATGACACCCAGGGCAAGACCCTTGCGGCGGCATCGTCGATCGAAAAAGATTTGCGTAAGAAGCTGAAGACCGGCGGCACCAAGGAAGCCGCTGCGGAAATCGGCAAATTGATCGCTGAGCGCGCCAAAAAGGCGGGTGTCACCGAGGTCGTGTTTGACCGCGGCGGCTATGCCTTCCACGGCAGGGTCAAGGCCCTGGCGGATGGCGCGCGTGAAGGCGGATTGAGTTTCTAACGAGGGCCGGACCTTATGGCACGATCACCAAGGGACAATCGCGGACAGCGCGAGGAATCCGAATTTATTGAGAAACTGGTTGGCATCAACCGGGTAGCCAAGGTGGTAAAGGGTGGGCGCCGTTTCGGCTTCGCCGCCATCATGATTGTCGGCGACGGCAAGGGACGCGTCGGTTACGGTGCGGGCAAGGCCCGCGAAGTGCCCGAAGCGATCCGGAAGGCGACCGAAAACGCCCGCAAGGCAATGGTGCGCGTCCCGCTTCGCGAGGGCCGCACACTGCATCACGATGTCAATGGCCGCTACGGCGCGGGCCGGGTTTTCATGCGCAACGCGCCTCCGGGAACCGGGGTTATCGCCGGCGGTCCGATCCGCGCGGTATTTGAGGCCTTGGGTGTGCAGGATGTTGTTGCCAAGTCGATTGGCAGTTCCAACCCGCATAACATGATCAAGGCTGCTTTTGACGGGCTTAACAACTGCATGTCGCCCCGATCCGTCGCGACGAAGCGCGGCAAAAAGGTAAGTGATATTATTGGCCGCCGTGAAGGCGATGCTCCCGCGAAGGAGACGGTTGATGGCTAAATCCGGCAAACCGACACTCCGGGTCACCCAGATTCGCAGCGCTATCCGCCGCCCGGAAGAACAGGGTGCGACGCTGCGGGGCCTGGGGCTTGGCAAAATGCACAGAACCCGTGAACTCGAGGACACGCCGTCTGTTCGCGGCATGATCAACAAGATCAAGCACCTCGTGCGCGTCGAGGATCCGGGCTGACCGCCCGATATTCCGTAACGCACAAGTCTTAAGGAACAATTTCGATGAAGCTCAATCAGCTTTCTGATAATCCCGGCGCCCATAAGAGCCCCCTTCGCGTCGGCCGTGGTATCGGGTCGGGTAAGGGCAAGACCGGCGGACGTGGCGTCAAGGGCCAGAAATCGCGTAGTGGCGTCTCGATCAAGGGTTTCGAGGGCGGCCAGATGCCGATCTATCGCCGTATGCCGAAACGCGGGTTCACGAATATTTTCCGCAAGGAATTCGCGGTGGTGAATCTGGCACGGCTGCAGCAGGCGATCGACGACAAGCGTATTGACGCAAAGAAGACGATCGATACGGCGGCATTGATTGCTGCTGGTCTGGTCGGCCGGCGCGTTGGCGACGGCGTGCGCCTGCTTGCAAATGGCGAGTTGACAACCAAAGTAACCATTGACGTTGCCGGTGCATCGAAATCCGCGGTTGCGGCTGTCGAGAAGGCCGGTGGAAATGTCGTGTTGCCGGAAGTCAAGGCCAAGCCCGAAGGCAAGAAAGCCTTAAGGCGCAAAGGCACGCCCGCCAAGGGCGAAGAAGCCCCGGCCGGGGACGACTGAACACTGACGCCGGCATTACCCGGCAGGGATTCGTTGTATGGCATCAGCCGCTGAACAGTTAGCAGCCAATTTTAATTTCGGCGCCTTCAACAAGGCGACGGAACTCAAGAAGCGTCTCTGGTTCGTCCTGGGCGCTCTGGTTGTCTACAGACTTGGCACCTATATTCCGCTGCCCGGAATCGATTCCGCGGCGTTGGCGGATCTTTTTTCACGGCAGTCGGGGGGCATCCTCGGCCAATTCGACATGTTCGCTGGCGGCGCGCTGAGTCGTATGTCGATCTTCGCGCTGAATGTGATGCCCTATATATCGGCGTCGATTATTATGCAGTTGATGACTTCGGTGGTTCCCTCCATCGAGGAGTTGAAAAAAGAAGGCGAGACCGGCCGCAAGAAGATAAATCAGTACACCCGGTATCTGACGGTGGTGCTGGCGACTGTTCAAGGATATGGCATTGCGGTAGGACTTGAATCCAGCGGGTCCGTCGTGATCAATCCCGGCCTGTTCTTCGAGGTGTCCACGGTGATCACCGTCGTTGGCGGCACCATGTTCCTGATGTGGCTGGGCGAACAGATCACCCAGCGCGGCATTGGTAACGGCATCTCGTTGATCATTTTTTCGGGAATCGTGGCCAACCTTCCCTCGGCGCTGGCGACGACTTTCGAGTTGGGGCGTACAAACGTGTTGCCGACCCTGCTGATTGTCGTCCTTCTGGTTATGTCGGTAAGCGTCATCGCCTTTATCGTTTTCATCGAACGGGCCCAACGGCGCATCGTGGTGCAGTACCCCAAGCGTCAGGTCGGCAACCGCATGTTCGGCGGCGAATCGTCGCATATGCCGCTGAAGCTGAATACGGCCGGCGTCATTCCGCCGATTTTTGCCAGTTCGCTGTTGCTGATGCCGGCGACCTTCGCCGGGTTCGGCGGCGCGGCCGGTGATGGTTCGGGAAACAGCATACTGATCTGGATCACGTCCCATCTGGGCCGCGGCCAGCCTGGCTACCTGCTGGTCTATGTATCGTTGATCGTGTTTTTCGCCTTTTTCTACACCGCGATCGTCTTCAATCCAGGCGACACCGCGGACAATTTGAAGAAACATGGCGGATTTGTCCCGGGCATACGTCCCGGCAAAAATACGGCGGATTATCTTGATTTTGTCCTTACCCGGCTGACGGTTATCGGTGCGGCCTATCTGGCGGCGGTGTGTATTCTGCCGGAAATCCTGATATCCCAATATAACGTCCCGTTTTATTTCGGTGGGACAAGCCTGTTGATTGTGGTCAGCGTGACCATGGATACGGTTGGGCAGGTTCACGCTCACATGCTGGCGCATCAGTACGAAGGGTTGATCAAGAAATCAAAACTTCGTGGGAGACGTGGATGAATATCATACTCCTGGGGCCCCCTGGCGCAGGCAAGGGGACCCAGGCCGAAAGACTGGAGAAATCCCATCGGATGATCCAGCTTTCGACTGGCGACATGCTTCGCGCCGAGGCAACGTCGGAAAGCGAACTTGGCCGACAGGCCAATGAGATTATGGAATCCGGCGAGTTGATGCCGGACGATATCGTGGTCCAGATCGTGGCGGAACAGTTATGCCGCGACGAGTGCGAGTTCGGTTTTACCCTGGACGGATTTCCGCGAACGGAAACCCAGGCCAGGGCGCTGGACGGGATCATGAGGGAAAAGGGGCTGAAGCTCCATGGGGTCATCGAGATGAAAGTCGACGACGATGTCCTGACGGAACGGATTACGGGCCGGTATTCCTGCGCCAAATGCGGCACGGGGTATCACGAGAAGAATAACCGGCCCAAGGTGGATGGCGTGTGCGACGAATGCGGTTCGACCGAGTTCAAGCGCCGCACCGACGATAACGAGGAAACCGTGCGTCAGCGCCTTGCGGCCTATCACGCGGTGACAGAGCAGATCCTGCCCTTCTACAAAGAGAAGAGCATTCTGCGCAGCGTTGATGGCATGGCGCCGATCGACCAGGTAACGAAGCAGATTGAAGACGTAATTGAGAGCTTGCAGTGATTGACATAAGACTGGATAACCCTATAATCCGCGCGCTCGGACCGGTAACGGTCCGGTGGTCGGGTGCGCCCGGGTCCCGGTGGTCGTCATTGACAGGCGTCCCGGAATTTAAACGTATATTGAGGAGCTGACAGCGTGGCACGCATCGCGGGCGTGAATATCCCGACGCAGAAACGCGTTGAGATTGCCCTTACATACATTCACGGTATCGGTCGCACGAAGGCGACGCAGATCTGTGCGAAATGCAACATCCCGGCCGAACGCCGGGTGCAGGATCTCACCGAGTCCGAGACCATGCAAATGCGCGAAATGATCGACAAGGACTATGTGGTCGAAGGTGACCTGCGCCGCGAGGTAGCCATGAATATCAAGCGGTTGCTTGATCTGGGCTGCTACAGGGGCTTGCGTCATCGACGTGGCCTGCCTGTTCGCGGTCAGCGCACCCACACCAACGCGCGCACCCGCAAGGGCAAGGCGAAACCGATCGCCGGCAAGAAGAAGGCATAAGAGGCCATGGCAAAGCAGACTACATCCCGCCCGCGGCGTCGCGAGCGCAAGAACATCACCTCGGGCGTGGCGCATGTTAACGCCACCTTCAACAATACGATGGTCACCATCTCCGATGCGCAAGGCAACGCGATTTCATGGTCGTCGGCTGGCAGCCAGGGTTTCAAGGGCAGCCGTAAGTCGACGCCCTATGCCGCCCAGATGGCGGCGGAAGACGCCGGCCGCAAGGCGATGGAACACGGCATGAAGACGGTGGAAATAGAGGTCAAGGGGCCGGGGTCGGGCCGTGAATCAGCGCTCCGTGCGTTGCAAACGGTCGGCTTCACCGTCACCGCAATTCGCGATGTGACTCCGATCCCGCATAACGGCTGCCGCCCGCCAAAACGGCGCCGGGTGTAGGGCCGGCGCGCCGACTGCATTTAAGGCGGGCCCCGTGGCCCGTATCGAAAGTTTGGTGGCGCGACCGGGTTTTTCCGGTTGCGCCGACCTATTAACCGAGAGGTTACGACCGTGATTCAGAAGAACTGGCAAACGCTTATCAAGCCGACCAAGCTGCAGATCGAGGGCGGCACGGATCCGCGCCGCGCCGCGACAATCGTGGCGGACCCGCTGGAGCGAGGTTTCGGCCTGACCCTCGGCAACGCCATTCGCCGGGTGCTGCTGTCGTCGCTGCAAGGCGCGGCCATCACGTCGATCCAGGTCGAGGGCGTGTTGCACGAGTTCTCGTCGATCCCCGGTGTGCGCGAGGATGTTACCGACATCGTGCTGAACCTGAAGTCGCTCGGTCTTCGCATGCATGGCGAAGGCTCCAAGCGCATGAGCCTGACCGCGAGCGGCCCGGGCGTGGTGACGGCGGCCCAGATCGAGGCCGGCGCCGACATCGATATCATGGATCCGGACCTGATCATCTGCACGCTCGACGAGGGCGCGAAACTGAACATGGAAATGACGGTGGAATCAGGCAAGGGCTACGTGCCGGCCAACCAGAATCGGCCCGAGGATGCGCCGATCGGCATGATCCCGATCGATGCGCTCTACAGTCCGATCCGCAAGGTTTCCTATAAGGTCGACAACACCCGCGTTGGTCAGATTACCGACTATGACAAACTGTCGCTGTCCATCGAGACCGACGGTTCGGTAACGCCCGAGGATTCGCTGGCCCTGGCGGCGCGTATTCTGCAGGACCAGATGCAGTTGTTCGTTAATTTCGAGGAGCCGCAGGTCGCGGTTGCCGAAGAGCGACCCTCGGAGCTGCCGTTCAACAAAAACCTGCTGCGCAAGGTCGACGAGTTGGAGCTTTCGGTTCGCTCGGCGAACTGCCTGAAGAACGACAACATCGTCTATATCGGCGATCTGGTTCAAAAGACCGAGCAGGAAATGCTGCGCACGCCGAATTTCGGCCGCAAGTCGCTGAATGAAATCAAGGAGGTGCTGGCTCAGATGGGCTTGCATCTCGGCATGGAAATCCCAAGCTGGCCGCCGGAAAATATAGATGAAATGGCGCGCCGCCTGGACGAGCCGTACTGACCGGCGTTTTTTGGTAACACGAAGTTTAAGAGGGAGCCGTCGCGATGCGACATGGAATGAGCGGCCGTAAGTTAAACCGGACCAGCAGCCACCGTAAGGCGCTGTTTTCGAATATGGCCAACGCGCTGATTAAGCATGAGCAGATCAAAACCACACTGCCCAAGGCCAAGGAGCTGCGGCCGGTGGTCGAGAAACTGGTGACGCTGGGCAAGCGGGGTAGTTTGCATGCCCGCCGGCAGGCCTTTGCCATGCTGCGTGACGATGGAATGACACGCAAGCTGTTCGATACTCTGGCCGAACGCTATGCCGAGCGCCAGGGCGGTTATATCCGTGTCCTGAAGGCCGGGCACCGTTATGGCGATGCCGCGCCGATGGCCATCATCGAATTTGTCGACCGCGACTCGGAAGCCAAGGGCTTGGACTCCGGCCCGGTCCAGGAAATGGCCAAGGCCGACGAGGACGAAGAGTAACATTACGCCTGAACGGGCGGCGCGAATTGTTGAGGGCGGCTTTCGAGCCGCCCTTTCTTTTTTGGCGGCGGTTTATTGCATCTTGTGGCGGCAGGGCGGGAGCCTTAAGTATTCTGACATGCTTTCACATATGAATAAATTTTGTCTGGCGATTGCCGCGCTCATTGGCGTGGCGGCCGCCCTGAACCCCGGCATGGCGCTGGCTGGCAAGGCCGTGCCTGAAACCCTTGAGCAGGTATCCTTCTCATATGCGCCGGTCGTAAAGCGCACCGCCCCGGCGGTGGTCAACATCTATGCCAAGAAGATTGTAAAACAGCGCTCCGGTCCTGCCCTGTTCGACGATCCCTTCTTCAAAAAATTCTTCGGCGACGATTTCCCATTCGGCGGCGCGCCCAAGGAACGCATCCAGAATTCTCTGGGCTCCGGCGTGCTGGTGCGCGCCAATGGAGTCGTGGTTACGAACAATCATGTAATTGCCGACGCCCAGGAAATCACTGTCGTATTGTCCGACCGCCGCGAATATGACGCCGAGATTGTGCTGGCCGACGCTAGAACCGATCTTGCTGTTTTGCGCATCGATACCCTTGGCGAGGATTTGCCAAGCCTGGAGCTTGGCGATTCGGACGCGCTCGAGGTCGGCGACATCGTGCTGGCCATCGGCAATCCGTTCGGGGTCGGCCAGACAGTCACCTCCGGCATTGTTTCGGCCCTGGCCCGCACCCGCGTCGGCGTGGCCGATTACCGCTCATTCATCCAGACCGACGCGGCGATCAATCCCGGTAATTCCGGCGGCGCGCTGGTCGGCATGGATGGGCGGCTGTTTGGCATCAATACGGCGATCTTTTCCAAGAGCGGCGGTTCCATGGGAATCGGTTTCGCCGTGCCAGCCAATATGGTGCGGGCCATCGTGGACTCGGCGATCGAGGGCCGCCCGCTGGTGCGCCCCTGGCTTGGCTTCGATGGCCGCGCGGTTACCGCCGATCTGGCGCTGGCACTAGACATGCCGCGGCCTGTTGGCGTGATAGTTGAAGGGGTTCAGGAAGGCGGGCCAGCGGACAAGGCCGGCCTGACGCCCGGCGATGTGGTGATGGCCGTCAATGGTCATGACGTGGAAGATGCCCAGGCCCTGCGGTTCCGTCTGGCCACGAGGCGGATTGGCGACACAGTAGAGCTTACGGTGTTGCGCAAGGGTAAAGAGCGCAGCGTCACGATGCCGCTGGAGGCCCCACCGGAAGACCCGCCGCGCAACACGACCATGCTGGAAGGCAAGCATCCATTCTCCGGCGCCAGGGTCGCCAATCTGTCGCCCGCTCTTATCGAGGAACTGGGCCTGAAGGGGCAACCGCGCGGCGTGTTCGTGATGGCGGTCGTCAAGCGGTCGCCGGCGGCCCGGCTGGGGATTCGTCCGGGTGACATAATGGTGTCCGTCAACGACACGGAAATCGAATTGGTCCGTGACGCCAAGAAGGTTCTGGACGCCGGCGCGGATATTTGGAATCTCGCCATAAAGCGCGGCGACAAGGTGCTGAAGGTCGAAGTGAAGTGAGCGGGCCGGGCCAGCAGGGGCTGTTCGAAAGCGCCGCCCCGCGCCCGTTGGCCGATCGGATGCGCCCGGCCTCGTTGGAGGAAGTCGTCGGCCAGGATCACTTGCTGGGCGAGCAAGGGCCGCTGGCGCGCATGCTGGGGGCAGGGCGCCTGGCCTCGATGATCCTGTGGGGGCCGCCGGGCTGTGGCAAGACCACCATCGCCCGCCTGCTCGCCGACCGCACCGACTTATCGTTTGAACCGCTGTCGGCTGTGTTTTCCGGTGTCGCCGACCTGCGCAAGGTTTTCGAAAAAGCCAAGGGAAATCGCGTGGCGGGGCGGGGCACGCTGCTGTTCATAGACGAAATTCACCGCTTCAATCGCGCTCAGCAGGATGGCTTCCTGCCCTATGTCGAGGACGGTACGGTCATCCTGGTCGGCGCCACCACCGAAAATCCCAGTTTTGAGCTTAACGCGGCGCTGCTTTCGCGCGCTCAGGTGTTTGTGCTTAATCGTCTGGACGACGCCGCGTTGGAAAAGCTGCTAAGCCACGCGGAAGAGGTAGAGGGCCGGGCGTTGCCGCTGGATGTCGACGCCCGCGCGGCGCTGAGGGCCATGGCGGACGGCGACGGCCGTTTCGCGCTGAATCTGGCGGAGGAACTGTTTGCGCTTAAACCGGAGGTGCCGCTGGACACGGCACGGCTGGCCGCCACGGTTCAGCGCCGTGCGCCGATCTACGACAAGAGCCAGGACGGCCACTACAACCTTATGAGCGCCCTGCACAAATCGCTGCGGGGCTCCGACGCCGACGCCGGATTGTACTGGCTGGCTCGCATGCTGACCGGCGGCGAGGACCCGCGTTATATCGCCCGGCGGCTGGCGCGCTTCGCCTATGAGGATGTGGGGCTGGCTGATCCTCAGGCGGCCGTACAGGCGTTGGCGGCCTGGGAGTGTTACGAGCGCATCGGTTCGCCCGAGGGCGATCTGGCGCTGGCCCAGGCGGTGATCTATCTGGCCACAGCGCCCAAATCCAACGCCGCCTACAAGGCGTTCGGGCAGGCCATGGCGGCGGCGCGCGAGACCGGCTCGCTGATGCCGCCCAAACATATCCTCAACGCGCCCACGAAGCTGATGAAGGAAGTCGGTTATGGTGATGGTTACGCCTACGACCACGACTCGCCGGAGGGATTTTCCGGTCAGGATTATTTCCCCGAGGATATGGGGCGCCGCAACTTTTACCGTCCGGTCGAGCGCGGATTCGAACGTGAGATCGCCAAGCGGTTGGATTACTGGAACCGGTTGCGGGACGGACGGAAGGGCGAATAGGAAAAATAATTGAATCCCCTGGCGGGAATAGGTCGGCGCACGATGTGTATGCGGACTGAAAGCAAACCATCATTAAGGGAGTTCAAGGAATGAGGCGACTTTTCATAGCAGCCATTATCGCGTTCGGATTCGCCAGCCCGGCGCTCGCCAGCCATTGTCCTAAGGACGTTAAGCTGATCGACGCGGCGTTGACCCAACAGAGCAACGCGGAAGCGCAAACCCTGCGCGACAAGGGCGATGCGCTGCACAGAACCGGCCCCGCCAGCAGCGGGGTCGTTTTTGCAGGCGATGTACGGCGCGGCGGCATTTTATCATTGTTAACCGATCCGCGGATATTCTGTCCGAAGCCAAAAATTTGATGAGAGTGTGAAATGAAACGATTGATTGTCTTCGCCATCGTGATTTTCGGTTTTGCCAGTCCGGCAATGGCCGACCATTGCAGGAAGGATATCCGGGTTATTCAGGCGGCGTTGCAGGGGCAAAATAACGCCAAGGCGGAAAAATTGCTTACCAAGGGCCGCAAGCTGCACAAGGCCGGCAAGCATGACGAGGCCGAGACGGCGCTGCATCAGGCGATGAAGATGCTGGGCATCGGACACTGACCCGGAACAGTTTTTACGAACAGGGCTCCGCACTCAGCGGGGCCCTTTTCAATTGGGCGCGCTCATATTTGCCATGGAGATGCCATAATTAAGCGCAAAATGCTTGCTAGGAGTTAACCTGAGTGGCCCAGCCGTCATGACTGGTGCGACCAGGTAATTTACTCAGGCAGGACAAACATTATGTTTTCCGCAGTTGGCAGGATCCTCCCGCGCCGTGACCGCCGCCGTCTTTTTGGCTGGAGGGACGTGGTTATCGTGATGCTCGGCGGTCTGGTGGCGATGTTCACGACATTGGGTTATTTCGCTTACACCCTGCCACTCCCCGACGGATTTATGGGGGAGGTCGACCGTCCGTCCATGCTGATCAAGGCCGAGGGCGAGGAGGTTTTCGCCAGCCGCGGCGTTTACCGTGGCGACCGGCTGACGGTCGAAGAATTGCCGCCGCATCTTCTACAGGCCGTCGTGGCCATCGAAGACAAACGATTCTATGAGCATTACGGGATCGATCCGCGGGGTATCGGCCGCGCGTTGGTGGCTAATTTCCAGGCCGGCGGCGTAAGCCAGGGTGGCAGCACGATTACCCAGCAACTGGCCAAGACCTATTTCCTGGAGCAGGATCGCACGATCAAGCGCAAGATCCAGGACATGATGCTGGCGCTGTGGCTGGAAAACCGGCTCGGCAAGGATGAAATCCTTGCCCGTTACCTTAACCAGATTTATTTTGGCGCCGGCGCCTATGGCGTCGACGCTGCCTCCTGGCGCTATTTCCGCAAGTCGGCCCGTGCGCTGACGCTACCCGAATCCGCCATGCTGGCGGGGCTGATACAGGCGCCGTCCTGGTATTCACCGGTGCGCAATCTGGAAGCCGCGCAGGCGCAGGCGGAAATCGTACTGACGCAAATGCGCGAGCAGGGTTATATCGACGCCGAGCAGGCATTGAGCGCGCGCGATAAACCGGCCACTTTGGCGGTTGCGCCCGACGCCCATCCTGGGTGGAATTATTTTGCCGACTGGACGGAGGTTGAAACGCGCCGCCTGCTGGGGCCGATGACGGCGGATCTGCAGGTGAAAACGACGCTGGTTCCTGAGATCCAGACCCTGGCCGAAGGCACGGTGGCACGCTGGTCCGGCATATTGGGGACCGGTGAAGATGCGGCGCAAACGGCGCTGGTGGCGATGACCCTGGACGGAGGCATAGTGGCGATGGTCGGCGGCACGGACTACGGCGAGAGCCAGTTCAATCGCGCCACCATGGCCAAGCGGCAACCCGGGTCGGCCTTCAAGCTTTTCGTCTATCTGGCGGCTTTGGATTCCGGCTTTACGCCTGACAGTCTGGCCATGGACGAGCCCATTGAAGTCGACGGTTGGCGCCCGCGTAACCACAATGGCAGGTTCGAGGGCCAGGTGACGCTACGTACTGCCTTCGCCCAGTCGATTAACACCGTGGCGGTTAAACTGACCGAACATGTCGGGCGCGAAAAGGTGATCGGGGTGGCGCGGCTGCTGGGTGTCAAGTCCGAGATCCGACCCAGCCCCAGCATGCCCCTGGGCAGCTTTGAGGCGACCCTGCTGGAAATGACCGGGGCCTATGCGGCGATCGCGGCCGACGTGAAACGCGTGGAACCATACGCCGTCAGGGAAATCCGTGGCCAAGGGCGTACCCTGTATAAATACAGCGCTCCACCAGGTGCCAGCCGCGGTATTCTGCCGTGGAAGCGCGACGAGATGCTGGACATGCTGATTGCGGCCGTAAAGCAGGGCACCGGCCGCGCCGCGGATATCGGGCGCAGCGCGGCCGGCAAGACTGGCACCAGCGAGGATAACCGCGACGGATGGTTTATCGGATTTACCGGCGATCTGGTGGTTGGTGTCTGGGTCGGACGCGACGATAACAAGCCGGTCAAGGGATTGAGCGGGGGCGGGTTGCCAGCCCGTATCTGGCATGACTTCATGACGGATGTCTATCGGTCGCCAGCCACGGGCTCACAAGCCGCAATCGTCGCGAAAGTGGGAAATGGCGGGTCGCTCGGCGGTTTGCCGGCGAGCGGCAACAAACCGCTGGCGTTCGAGGACATCGGCGACGTGATCAAACAACTCTTCAAACCGGAATGAACCGGGCGAGTATTTACGTCGAGACGCGGTTACGCCCGGCCTTCTTTGCGCGGTAAAGCGCCTGGTCGGCGGCCTTGGTTACCGCCTCGGGTGTCGGATTTTTGTCCGACCGTTCGGATGCGCCGATACTGATGGTAACGGAGACTTTTTTTCCATCGCCGCCTTTCGTTTTGGCGGGTTTACCGGTTTTGGTCTTTGGGCGATCCTTGGCGCGGATCGTGAAACCCGAATCCTCGATGCTCTGGCGAAGGGTGTCCAGATGGGGCAGGGACTCGTCGGCGGTCTTGCCCGGGAACACGACGGTAAACTCCTCGCCACCATAGCGAAATGCCCGTCCACCGCCGCCGACACGGTCCATGCGACCGGCCACCATGCGCAGAACCTGGTCGCCGATATCATGGCCATATGTGTCGTTGAATTTCTTGAAATGATCCACGTCCAGCATGGCGATGCTATACCGCTGCCCCAGTTTCATCGTTTCCATCGTTAAGGCGCGCCGCCCCGGTAGGCCCGTCAATTCGTCCACGAAGGCCAGACGGTAGCTGTCCTGGATCGCGGCTGTCAGCATCGAGACCGCGGCGGCAGTGAAAAAAACCGACACCGCCTGGATATTGCCGGCGAAATGCAATGCCATGCCGCCCGTGATCAGGCCGCCAAGCGCCCCGCTTTCAAGTGGCGGGTTGCCCAGTACAATCATTCGCATGATGAAATATGCCGCTGTGGCGATAAGGGCGGCGAGAGCCGGTTCCGGGATTCCGGTCTCGGGTATCCAGCGATTGGGAATCATCGGTGTCGTCAGCCATCGAACCGCCACCTGCTGGATATTGGAGGCTATATCCTTGACCAGCCATTGGTCCGCGGCCGCAAGCGCCAGAACAACGGCGGAAATACCGGCAAATATTGCGGTCCGCATCAGGCCGTGGCGGGTCAGCAACCCGCGCTCCTTCAGTAGCGACAACACCAGTAGCCCAGCCGGGAACAGCAGCGCATAGGCCACGTAGCCGACCTCTCCGGAACTGCCCGATTTGATAGTGCTGGCCGGGCCGGTCATCATCCAGTGTCCGATGGATACGGCGATCAGGGAAAAAACAAGCCTGCTGCGATTGAATCGCCACCCGATAACAGCGCCTACCAACGCGACGGCATAGGGAAGATATATCAACAGACCCCGGATGACCTTGGGCACGCTGTCTGTATATTCGGCGGCGCCCCAGGCTATACCCAGGAAAATGGCGGGCCAGAACACGGCCACCGGTAACCGGATGGCGGCGCGTCCCAGATTGTTTGCGGTGATGGCGGTCATATCGATCAGTGGATTTTCTTGTGCGGCGAATCAGATGATCCAACCTAAGTCTGAATTCCTTTACTTGTAGTGAACACGGTCTCGCCATCGTGTTGCATTCTCCATAATAGCTAATTTACAGGCCGAACAGGGTTAACGTTCGAGGGAAGAATCCATCATTGCATGGGTATGTTTAGAAATTTTATTTCAAACATTTGAGGGGATTAGTAAAAAACCCCACAAACATAGGCCACAAACTGGTTAATAAAGAAAGTAAACAAACATGGTTAATAAATAAAATTTAATCTAAAGATCATATAACAAGCGCTAAATTGAATTGAGCTTAGGGATAATACATGATATTAACGTTTTATTAATAAATGAGGAGTTGGCGCCTTCGACCAGGGGAGGTCTCGGTGCCCTAATAACTCCAATAAAGAACCACAAACTGTGTGGAAAATTGTCGGAAAGGGGCTTCAGGATCCGACTACTGAAAAACGGATTGGGTGGAATCTGATGTTTACCAAAGGTACTCTTATAGCTCTGGCGACAATTCTGGCGGCGCTGGCTTTTCCCGGGGAGGGAAGGGCCGATGTGACCGAGGACCTGAACTGTCTGGCTCTCAACATTTATTTCGAAGCGCGCAGCGAACCGTTGGATGGTAAGCTGGCGGTGGGACATGTCGTTTTGAACCGTGCCGCCGACAAGCGATTTCCCAACAAAATTTGTGAGGTCATAAAACAGGGTGGCGCTAAGCGGCTCAATAGATGCCAGTTCTCCTGGTGGTGCGACGGCCGTAGCGACCGGCCCCGCGATCTGCTGGCCTGGAAGGAAAGCCGCGTTCTTGCACGGCTGGTTTTCTGGGGTTATTCCGAGGATCCCACCAACGGCGCGCTGTGGTACCACGCTGACTATGTGAAGCCGATCTGGCGTCACAAGCTGGACCGCGGGCCACTGATCGGGCGTCATCAGTTTTACCTTTCGGCCGGCAGTCTGGCGGCCAATGCCAAATCGATGGCAACGACCAAGGTGGCCCTGTCCGATAGCCTATAACCGTTGTTTTCTGGTTTGGTTAACACTCCGCACACCAATTCTTGCTACCCTTCGGCAACTATTGGCAGGAATGGGAAGTTTTTTACCGCTCGTTCCGCCATGACGATCCTGTAAGGAGGCACGAATCATGTGCGTAAGGAAGATCACGGGTATATCTCTCGGCATTGCCATGCTGGTGCTCGGCGCCTGCGCCACTCCACAGAAATCCGGCGGAGAACAGACCGGTGGTGGATCGCAAACCGCCGCTCCGCCGCCCCAGTCCCAGGTAACACAGGCCGACATTGCCGCGTTGCGCGCCGAGATCGCCAGCCTGCGGCGTGAATTGCAAAATGTATCGGCGCAATCCAGCAAAGCCGCGGCCCGGGCGGAGGCGGCAGCTCGCGCCGCCGAAGCCGCGGCAGCGAAAGCTAAGAAGGCGGCGAAGAAATCCAACAAGATCTATTCCGAATCACTGCAAAAGTAGGTTTACAGCAAAGCTTGCTACTGTGTGATTCGGATGGGAACGCCGCGCTTGGCCTGTTCGACTCTGGCGACCGCGGGCCAGTCGATACGCGTCGCGTGCCTTCCCGCGGCAGCGAGGATTTGTTCCTTCAGTCCGGGAACCGGAGTCGGTGTATACCAGCCTCTGTCTTCCAGTTCGTCGCCCTCGGCGACGGTCGGATGGGCCTCCATATAAAGCTCTCCCCCGGTCCAGCCAAGCTTGACCGCCTGGTCGACAACCATGACCGGCATGCCGATCTTGACCATGTAGAACAATCGTTCGATATCTTCGGGATAGAGCCTGATACAGCCGCTGCTGACCCGTCGCCCGATCCCATAGGGCTTGTTGGTTCCATGGATGACATAATGTTGCCAGCCCAGATTTATGGCGAACATTCCCAGGGGATTCTCGGGGCCGGGCGGCACCGTCATGGGCAATTCGGGGCGTTCGGCGCGGATCGACGGAGGTGGTGTCCAGGTCGGGCTTTCCCGCTTCGCCGCAACCGACGTTGAACCGAGCGGCGTTTCGCGCCCCTGCCGCCCAACGCCGATTGGATATGTGGCGACCGGGCCGTCCCCGTCGCCGTAAAAATACAGCCGCAGTTCCGGCCGGTTGATGACAATGCCCCGACGAGGCGCATCGGGCAGAATATGCTCACTGGGGAGCAGGATAGTGCGGCCGGTATCCGGTATCCAGGGATCCACGCCTGGATTGGCGCTGACCATCTCGATGAACCCCAGATCGTGCAGCCGCGCGATCTCCAGAAGGGTATCACCTTCCTTTACCAGGTAATATTCATTGCCGCCAATAATGTCGTTGGCCAGTTCCGTGCCCGTCGCGGCGCCGCCAACCATGCAAAAAATCAGGGTAAGGGAAAACGTGATCGTGCCGGTTCGAATTTGCCCCTGCAACGCTCAGTCACCCCCGTCGATCGTCTCGACGAAGGCCAGGATATCGTCGACATTGTCCTGGGTGATCGTGAAGGGTTCCGCATTGGGTGGCAGGTTGGTCCATTGACGTACCCCTTCGACTCGGACATGGACCGGATGGGGCCGGCGGTTATAGAAAGTACCGAAACGTTCGCGCCAGTCGGCCATTCTCCGCAACAGTTGAAACGAAGGGGTGCTGCCGATCCCGCCCATGGGGTTATGGTCGCCGATCACATGACAGCGTGCGCAATGCTGGTGCGCGATCGCACGTCCCTTTTCGCCGTCACCGGCCGCCGCGGCTGTCGCTGGCGCGAGGGACAGGAAAAGAACGGCTGCAATCATGCGTGTTCTGGTCATGGCGCCAGAATACAGTGACGTTCGGTCGTTTGGCTATAGCTCGGCGCCAACAATCAAGGCCGCGCATCGGGTTATTGATGCACGGCCGAAAAATTCTTTCGCCCACCCGGCGAAGAAAAAACGTTAGTCTTGACCCTGGTTTTTGCCCTTGCTCTTGCCGCTGCGATGTTCATTTCCCTTGCCGGGATAAACATCGGGGTCTCCTTCGGAATCGTTGCCGCCACCGCTATTCGGGTGCCCGCCGCCGTTGCTACCGCCGTTACCGGGGAACTCGCCGTTACCGAAGTGATCCGCCGCATTTCCGCGTTTTCCCCTTTTGCCGGCCGCCATTTGTTGTGTCCGGTCTATCCAAAGTTTTGCTGTAAGCGTTGTGTCAGGAAATAACCACGACCAGTATGGCCAGGACTATGCCGAGATATGCGATCTGAAACTTCATTATCTTTTCTCCAGTTTTGCTGGTTTCGCCGCTTCCACCCGAAGCCTTGGCTAAGCCAGACGAAAATAGTTAAGAAACTATTAAAACAACGAATCACCGACAGTTTTATTCCGGCCAGATCGAAAATATTCGGTATTTGTGTGAAAAAAGTGTGATTGGTGATCAATCAGTCAGATTCTTATTTATTATCAACGGATTTATGGTGAAAAATCGGAGAAATGCCGGAGCTATAACAACCCGTAAACTATGCATATTAGATAGTAAGAACACGGATAAGTGGGCAAACATAGAGTTTTCCGGCTTATGACTGTGAACCGGATTGTCCATCCCATAGGTATGAGCATCGCCATGGGACCAGGTGGCGTTTTCGGTCATTTCGGGATGGTTGGCGCGCTTCCCATGTTCATCATGTCGGCGAAGAATATGCGCTGTATTTCGCCTGGTTTTTTTCGCGTGTCGTTGCCGTCGGCCAGAACTCTGTCGCAATCGGCCCAGTCATTATCGCCAGGCGTATAAATCAGGGGGCCGTCGAAGCTGTCGAAGCGGTTGTAATCTTTGGGATCCGCAACGCCCTTCGCGCCACTCCGGTAATCGGTGAAGAACCAAAAAAAAGACGCGCCAATGCGGGGAAACCGCATGGCGCGCCCAGTATAGGATCGGCCGGGGGCTGAATCGGCCGTCCTGAATTCTAATTCGCGGCTAACGCTTTACCTTTGGGTGCATAGTTCAGGCCTTGGTTTGCGAGAACCTTGCCTGTCTCGTCTATGATTTCGACCCGCCACTTGCCCGGCTTGTTTTCGGGGAGCAACTGGGTCGACCAGACACGCCAGCGATCGGCGCGAATTTTGAAACTGGCTTCGAATTCAAGGTTATCGCCATAGAACCAGCGATGGGTGATCTTCTTTCCAGACATGCCCTGGAATTCACTGAAAAAGGAGATCGACTGATGCGGGCTGCCGTGCGTGGAAATTTCGTCGGCCGGATAACGCTTGCTGATTTTGGTTGTGAACTGGGCGATTGTGATGGCTTCCTCCAGGGGCACCAGCAACAATGCACGGTCTTTATCGGTTGAGGCAACATCGTTTCCCTTGCCGTGGCCTTTGCCGTTTCCGCCGGCATTGCTGCCACCGCCGCCGGCATTGCTGCTGCCACCGCCGCCGGCATTGCTGCTGCCACCGCCGCCGCCATTGCCATTGCCGTTACCGGCCTCTGCGGTCTTTGATGTGAACATGCCGCTATCGGTGTCGATCGTAACGGGCGCCACCAGAGACAGAGCAAAGATCGCCGCCGCGGCTAAAGCCGCCGCCGGAATGCCGGCGCAGCGTCCGTCCACTACCCGTCTGGCGTTATCTCTTGTTTCCGTTCTGATAAACATTTTTTCATCCCCTGGTTAAAACTTCTGATGTTATTCCGTTTCCAAGCCGAAATAGTTAACAAATCATTAATTACCCTTACAACGGCCCGGCGCCGCGTTTATTCCCTGTTAACCAAAAAAAAGCGCGCCGGTACGGATTTCCGTACGGCGCGCCTAGTTTTGGATAGGCCGGGGGCTGAAATCGGCCGTTCCGCGTCTTAGTTACGTGCCAGGAGTTCGATGCCTTCGGGGGCGTAGTGCAGCTTGCGGATTTGCAGAACCTCGCCGTCCTGGTCGATGATTTTGACTGTCCACTCGCCCGGCAGTTCAGCGGGGAGCAATTGGGTCGACCAGATCCGCCAATGGTTTGCCCGGATGTTGAAGCTGGCCTCGAACTTCAATTCATCGCCGTAATACCAAATATGGGAAACTTTCTTGCCGGACATGCCCTGAAGCTCACTGAAGAAGGACACTGCCTGATGCGGATTGTCGAGGTCGGTGACTTCGTTGGCCGGATAACGCTTGCTGATCCTGGTCGTGAACATCGCCATGGTGACTTCTTCTTCCGGGGGCAGCAAAATCAGCAAACGGTCGTTGCCGGGATCGATCGACGCTACATCGACGCCCCTATTGCTGTTGTTACTCTTGCTTTTGCCGTTGCCGTCGGCATTGCCGTTGCCACCGCCGTTACCGTTGCCACCGCCGTTACCGTTGCCGCCACCGTTGCCGTTGCCGCCACCGTTGCCGTTGCCAGCACCGTTGCCGTTGCCGGCATAGGCGCCGTTCGACGCAAATCCGTTATCAAACTCGAAGGTGACCGGCGCGGTCAGCGAAAGAGTGAAAATTGCCGCCGCTGCAAAGCTCAACGCCGCAATCTTGCTGCTGGCGCGCTTGGTCGAAGCTTGTTCGGTATTCCGGTTGATGTTCATCGTGGCAGTCATTGTTCGTCCCCTGGTTTCCTTGTTTCGGTTCGATCCCAAATCCCTCGAACCAGAAAGTTAATGAAACGTTAATTACCAGTACAACGAACCTCTGCAGTGTTTATTCCTAATTATCCTAAAAAAATCCGGAAAATTTTCGATAAATCTCAAAAAACCCTGGAAACCTCCGGTTTACTGGATATATTATTGTTGAAAATAAGGGGGAATGGCCTGTTTAAAGGGCTGAGATCGGGCTTCTGTCGGATGCAAGGCGCATGCCTTTCCGGCACTCCCGAACGAACTCCACGAACCGCCTGGCCCATCGGTCGCCCTCGACATCGCGCAGATGGCTGAAGCCTGCCAGCAGGTTACCTTGTACGATGCCGTCATGTTCGCCATCGATGCCGTGGCCGCGCAGCACCCGCCAGGCAAAGGTCATGTCCCGGGGCAGGTTGTCCAGCGAGGCATAGTGGAATTCATGGGCCGGGAAGCGGGCGGGCATGCCGGTCCGCGATGCCGGCAGCGGCCAAGGCCCGGCGCCTGTTTCCTCCAGCATCACATAGCCGCGGCCCTGGGGGCGGGGATGCATGACTGCATCGCCGGGAATGATGCCCACCATCTCGCGTGTTTCCCCGCGCCAGGTCAGGCTGCGCGACAGATACATCAACCCGCCGCATTCGGCGTAGGTTGGCAGTCCGCCTTCGATTGCCGCGCGGATGCTGGCCAGCATGCCCCGGTTGGCCTCGAGGGCCGCCATCTGGGTCTCGGGGAAGCCGCCGCCGATGAACAACCCGTCCACATCCGGCAACCCCTCGTCCTCCATGCAGTTGAACGGGACGATTTCCGCGCCAGCCGCCTCGAACGCCTCCAGATCGTCGGGATAGTAGAAGCCAAAGGCCGCATCCCGGGCGACGCCGATCCGGATATCCTGCGATCGGGCTTTTGTCTCCGGCACGGGGCCGGGCGCGGCGCGTGGGCCTCCCGCCGTGCCGGCGATTTCGACGATTTGGTTTAGATCAATGTTGTCGGATACCGCCTTGCATAGCCGGTCGATTGTCCGGTTCGCTTCATCGGCCTCGTTGGCGGGCACCAGGCCGAGATGGCGTTCGGGGATTTCCAGCGCGTTGTCGCGGCCGAGCGCGCCCAGCACCGGCAGGTCGGTGTAATATTTCAGGGCTGCGCGCAGCTTGCCCTCATGGCGCGGCCCGCCGACCTTGTTCAGGATGACGCCGGCGATTCGCACGCCGGGATCGAAATTGACATAGCCCAGCACCAGCGGCGCGATGCCGCGCGTCATGCCCACCGTATCTATGACGAGGACGACCGGCGCGCCCAGCAAGGATGCAAGCGCCGCGTTGCTGTCGCGACCCTCGACATCGACGCCGTCGAACAGGCCCTTGTTGGTTTCGACGATGGAAATATCGGCGGCCGCGTCGCGGCGGTGGAAGGCGGCGATGATCTCCGCCTCTTCCATGCAATGGAAATCCAGGTTGATGCAGGGATTCCCCGCGGCCCGGCTCAGCCACATCGGATCTATATAGTCCGGGCCCTTCTTGAAGGGTTGCACCGCCATGCCCCGACGGGTCAGAGCGGCGGCGAGGCCGGTGGTAACCGTGGTCTTGCCGGAGGATTTCTGTGTCGCCGCGATCAGCAGGTGTGCCATGGCAGGTTATACCAATGCTCGTTGATAATGACCCATTTGACCGGTTTCCCTTGTTCGCTCGTCAGGCGCGGTTCGCGCCGTGGCGCCGCGCGCCACAAGCGGGCCAACGCCGCGAGCGGGCACGGGAAGCCGGCCTCCGGTGGGGCTTTGCGGCTCGCCGGGTGCGTTGCGACCCTTGCCCGATGCGGGAGCATCGCGCTGCGGGCCGCGCCTGCCCGGCGAACCGCAAAGTCCCATCAAATGGGTCATTATCAACGAGCATTGGTATTACGCGGCGATCCCCAGCTGCGCCTTGTTACGATTGCGCCAGAGAGTTTCGGCCTCGGCTTGCGCTTTTTCGGCGCTGTCGTAGCCGTGCCAGCTCTTCAAGGCGATTGCCAGGGTGCCGGTAATCGCGGCCTCGGCATAGTCGTCGTCCGCCTCGCCGCTCCATATGGCCTTCAGCCGCGCGATATTCATTTCCGGGTCGATTGGCTGAACCGCGTTTTCCAGCAGCGGCGGCCAGTCCTCGGACCCTGCCACCCCGTCCCGGACCGTTCGCGTTTCGGTCAGCTTGCCGGGGCGCCGTTCGATCTCGCCGCCCTCGCCGCGGAACACGACCATGTTCTTCTCGCCCAGTAGCAGCGCCGCCTGTTGGTGGATGTCCATATAGTTGGGGTGGAATATCCCCTGGATCGTCAGCGGCGCCTTGAAGGGGTTCAGCATCCGCGCGATGGTGTGCACCGGCGAGCGCAGCCCCATGATCGGCCGTAGCTGGATGATTTCATGCAGCCGCGGGCTGAGATCGGCCAGCGGCAGGTAGGCGAAATTGCGCGTCTTTATATGGTCGGCGGCCTCGCTCAGGCTGTGCGCGACGGGAATGCCCAGCGCCTCAAGGGTCTCGCGGGTATAGAGCCGGCCTGGCGTATGGCCTTCCGCCCCATGCATGAAGATGCGCATGCCGTTCTGCGCCAGCAGCAGGGCGGCCAGCAGGAACCAGGGAAGCTGGCGGCGCTTGCCGGCATAGGACGACCAGTCGATATCGACTTCGGGCGCCGGGGAGGGCAGGGTGAACAGGCCCTGGGCGGCGCGCACGAATCCTGCGATCTCATGCCCTTCTTCTTCCTTGACGCGCAGCAGCATAAGGAAGGCGCCAAGCTGTTCGGGCAGTGCCTCGCCGCGCAGGATCATGCCCATGGCGGCCTCGGCTTCCTCAATCGTAAGCGACCGGGTCAGCGCTTTGCCACGCCCCAGGATGCGGACATATTGCGCGAAGGGATGTTCTTCAATTGCCATTGCTGTCAGGCTCCGGCCGGGATCGCGCCTTTCGGCTCCGGCTTTGTGTGGTGGGGGTCCACGGCGCTGTCCGCCAGGCTCGCCGGCAGGAAAGGCAGGACCCGGACCGCCAGCGCCACCGCAAGCAGGGCAAAGGCCGCGCCGCCGATCCCGAGACCGATCTCGTACCAGCTTGGCCAATATTGCGCAACGGCGCCGTCCGCGAAGCTGCTGGTTACCTCCATGCCGGGGAACAACACCAGCGGATAAGCCTGCCCGCCGACGATGATGACGTATACCTGCACCAGCCCGCCCAGGATTACCAGGATCGAGGCCAGGATCGTCCCACCGCGCGTGCCGGCGGTCATTGGCAGGAACAGCAGGGCGAGCGGGACAATGCCGCCCAGGATCACCTGACCCCACCAGAACAGCGTCGTAATGATGCCGCCCTCGACCAGGAAGAAACGCTCAACGCCCGCATGTTCGGCGGCGTAGAGGTTCGTCAGATGCTGGGTGGCGGTGAAGTACAAGACTGCGGCGATGAAAACCGCCAGCAATTTTCCCATGCGTTTCAACAGTTTGTCGCCCAGCGGCCGGCTAGTCCAGGCGCAGGACGCCATCATGACCAGCAGGAAAATCGCCAGCCCGAAGGAAAAGGACATGGCGATGAAGAGCGGCGCCATTACCGCGGCGTCATAGGCCTCGCGCGCCACCAGGAAGCCGAAGATCGAGCCGGTACCGGTGGTCAGTATCAGTCGCCAGATGAAGGCGACCCAGCCCGCGGCCGTTGCGTAGCGCTGCATGCGGCGTTCCATCTGGAACCAGAGATAGACCCCGACAATGACCATGAAACCGTTATAGAGATAAATGTTCCAGGCGAAGATCGATTTGAAGTTATAGGTCGTCATGGCGACGACCAGCCGGTCCGGATGGCCCAGATCGAGCACCAGAACGCCCAGCCCGCCGATCAGCAGCGTCAGTGCCAGAAGGCCCGACAGGCGCGACAGGGGCTTGTAGGCGGTCTTGCCGAAGACGGAAGCGATGGAGGCCACGTTCAGCGCGCCCGAGGCCGCGACGACCAGAAATACGGCGAAGACATGCGGCATGCCCCAGACGATCTGGTTATTCATGCCGGTTATGTGATGGCCGTTATGTTCCATTACCCAGGCAGAACCCATCCCCAGCAGGACGAGCGCGCCGAGGACTGCCAAAAGCACCAGGTAGCCGAAGCTGCGTCCTTCGATGGTGCGGAAAGCGATTTTGCTGGCCATGGTCCGCTCCCTCACAGGTTCTGGTATCGCACGCCGGGATCGACGCCCAAATCGGCGCGGATCTGTCGGGTTGCGAATTGCGCCACGCGGCGCGAAATTTCACTGTCGGGATCGTTCAGGTCGCCGAAGGTCATGGCGCCGTTGCCGGTGATGCCGCAGGCTTCGACGCAGGCCGGGGTGCCGCCCGCATCCACCCGGTGGACACAGAAGGTGCAGCTTTCCACGGTGCCCTTGCCGCGCGGCGCATGGGGTTTCTGGTCGGTCAGATCTTCATGGACGAAGGAGCGCGCCTTGTAGGGGCAGGCCATCATGCAATAGCGGCAGCCAATGCAGATATGCTTGTCGACCAGCACGATCCCGTCGGCCCGTTTGAAGGAGGCGCCCGTGGGGCAGACATCCACGCAGGGCGGCTCGGCACAATGCTGGCACATGACGGGCACGGATTTCTCCACGCCGTTCCCGGGGTCGCGGACGCCGACCTTGCGGATCCATTGCGCGTCGGTCGCCGGTCGCCCATGGCCGGTCAGGCCGTTTTCCTCGGCGCAGGCCGAAACGCAGGCGTTACAGTCGGCGGTGCATAAATTAACGTCGATCAGCATGCCCCAGCGAACCTCGGCCGAGGCCGGCTCGTCCAGCCCGCGCGCCTCCGCCTGACCCACGCCGTATAGCGTAACGCCCGGCGCCAGCGTAACTCCCGCCGCGGCCGCGGCCGCGCCGAGGAAGCGCCGGCGATTGAAATCGAAGCCGTTGCCGCTCATTGACTTGCCTCCGGTTCGGCCGCCGCGGTCATCGGGAAGAGGGCAGTGGCCTGCCTGCCGTCTTCCGGTTTCGTCGCGTGGCACTGGAAGCAGTCGATTTTCACGGCCGCATATTCGTGGCAGGAGGCGCAGAATTCGCCCGGCGCGTTGATTGAGACGGGTTTCCCGCCGTCATCCGTCGTCGCATGGCATGCGACGCATTCCTTCAGGCTGAATTTCTTCGTGCGCACGCCGCTCTGCACCGTGTTGTCGCGCTGGTGCGTCAGCTCCTTCATATGATAGCGGCGCATATAGTCGGTGTCGGCCACGCATTGGTCGCCCTGGGCCTTCGTGATGACCGGCGCCGGCACGCCGCCGCCCTCCTGCGCCGCCGCCAGCACGGGCAGGAAAATCATCGCCAGCATGAAGACCAGGACCCGCATCGCCTTGTCTACTCTCCCAGGCCCATCTGGATATAGCCGCTGGGGCAGACATCCTCGCAGATATGGCAGCCGACGCATTTGCCGTAGTCGGTATCCACATAGCGGCCCATCGTCTGCTGGTCCTTGGGCACGCGGTGGATGGCGTCCTGCGGGCAGTAGATCACGCAGTTGTCGCATTCGAAGCACATGCCGCAACTCATGCAGCGATCTGCTTCCTCCTTCGCTTCTTCCTCGCTCAACCCGTGGATACGCTCTTCGAAATGGCCCAGCACGGCGTCGGGACCGATATGTTTTTCCCTGCGCTTGTGTCGCGCATTATACGGCCAGTGGCCAAGGAACAGCTCGTCCGCGGGGACGATTTCCACATGGGAGCGGTCTTCGTAGTTATGGACCGCATAGGCGGCCTCGTCGGTGCCGCTCGCCTGCACATGATCGTACTCGGTCGGCTCCAGGTGAACTTCCTGCAGTTTTTCCAGGAGGTCGTAGTGATGCTTGTCGACCTTGGGCCGCTTGGAAGGTTCCTGGCCGGACAGGATATGATCGATGCCCTCCGCCGCGACTGAGGCATGGCCGATCGCGGTGGTCAGCAGATGCGGCTTGATAATATCGCCGCCGATAAAGACGTCTTCCTGGCCCTGTGCGCGATAGAAGGGGTCCGGGTTGATCAGGCCCCGGCCATTGTCGAGATTTTCCATGCCGGCCAAGTCGCCGACCTGGCCGATGGCGGCGACGATCAGGTCACATTCGATATCGAACTCCGGCGTATCCTTGACCGTCATGTTGTTGCCTTCCCACTCGACCTCCTGAACGCGGAGCGCGGTGGCGCGGCCATCCTCGCCGACGACGACCGAAACAGGCGCCAGCGAGCTGCGAATCTGCACGCCCTCCTGCGTCACATGCTCGATCTCCATCTTGGTGGCCGGCATCTTGTCGACCGGGCGACGGTAGACAATCGTGACATCGGCGCCCTGACGGTTGGCGACCGTGGCAACGTCGTGCGTGACATGGCCCAGAACGACCATTTCCGGCCGGTCCTTCTCATGGGATTTGGTGATATGGCCCAGGCGCCGGGCGACCGCCGCCACGTCCATCGCGGTGTCGCCGCCGCCGATGACCAGCACCTTTTGCGCGCCATGCTTCAGGCGGCCGTCGTTGAAGGCCTCCAGGAAAGCGACGCCGCTGATGCAGTTGGAGGCATCGCCGCCGGGGATGGGCAGGGCGGTGCCGCTCTGCGCGCCAATGCCCACGAAGATGGCGTCGAATTCCTCGTGCAAATCGTCCATGGAAACATCGACGCCGACCTTGGTGTTCATGCGGGTTTCGACGCCCATGTCCAGGATACGCTTGATTTCGCCGTCCAGAACGTCGCGCGGGGTCCGGTAACCGGGGATGCCATAGCGCATCATCCCGCCCAGCTCGTCATGGCTGTCGAAGATCGTGACGGCATGGCCCATGCGGCGCAGTTGATAGGCCGCCGCCAGGCTGGCCGGGCCGCCGCCCAGGCAGGCGACCTTCTTGCCGGTATCGGGGCCCGCATCGCGCAGCTTCAGGCCATGTTCCAGCGCATAGTCGCCGATATACTGTTCCACCGCGTTGATGCCGACATGATCCTCGACCTCGTTACGGTTACAGCCGTCTTCGCAGGGCGCCGGGCAGACACGGCCCATGATCGCCGGCATCGGGTTTGAATCCGACAGGCGATGGAAGGCGTATTCCTGCCAGTTCATGCCGTCGGGCGCCTTTTCGATGCCGCGCGCGATATTCAGCCAGCCGCGAATGTCCTCGCCGGCCGGGCAACTGCCCTGGCAGGGCGGCGTGCGGTGCACATAGGTCGGGCATTTATGCGACTCGTCGGCGGTGAAGATTTCTTCCTGCCACGGGCGGTGCGTGTGGTCGCCGTCCTTGAATTTCCGGAAAGTCAGTTTCGTTTCGTCCATGTCCTGCTTGTCCTGTTTCTCGATACTATCCGTCTGACTCACGCCACTATTCCTCCGTCTGGGGCGCGGTTTCGCCGCCCTCGGTTTCGTCTTCGTCGTCTGTTTCCTGGCCGTCCAGGATGATCGCGTTGCTGACCAGCTGGTGCAGGCTGACCACCCGGTCCATGCCCATGCCGTATTCCGGGAAAACCTTGGAAAACTGGCTTTTGCAGATCGCGCAGATCGCGATCATGTGGGTGACGCCGTCATTTTTCACGACCTGGTTCAGCGCTTCCATGCGGGGCTTGGCGCCCTTGACGCGCAGCTCCATCAAATCGTCGGTCAACAGGCCGCCCCCTCCGCCGCAGCAGTAGGTGCCCTCGCGGATGGTGTCCTCGGCCATGTCCACGAAGTTGTTGCAGACGGCCCGGGCGATGTTGCGGGGGATTTCGAACTGGCCGCCCGGCTTGTCGCCCATGCGGGTAGCCCGCGCCACGTTGCAGGAATCGTGGAAGGTCAGCGTCATATGATCGTTCGCCGACTTGTCGAATTTCAGCTCGCCTTTCTCGATCAGATCCCAGGTGTACTCGCAGATATGCTGCGGTATCGGGTAGTTTTGATCGAGGAAGTCCCAGGGGCCGGCCAGGGTGTTCAGGAAGCCGTAGGCGACGCGCCAGGCATGGCCGCATTCACCGAAGACGATGCGCTTGACGCCCAGATCGATCGCCGCCTTGCGAATACGCAGCGCTACCTCGCGCATCTGCTCGTAGGAGCCGATGAACATGGCGAAATTGGCGGCCTCGGAGGCATAGGTGCTGATTGTCCAGCTGGCGCCGGCCTGGTGGAATACCTTGGCGTAACCGATCAGCCCGTCCACATGGGGTTCGGCGAAAAAATCGGCGCTGGGGGTGACCAGCAGGATGTCGGCGCCTTTCACGTCCAGCGGCAGCCGGACTTTCACGCCGATATCGTCCTCGATATCCTCTTCCAGGCCTTCCAGCGTGTTTTCCAGCGCCGGCCCGGGCAGGCCCAGATTGTTGCCGATCTTGTGGACCTTGCCGATGATCTCGTTGCAATATTTCTGGCCCTTGCCGACATGGTCCATGATGTCGCGCGCGGCCATGGAAATTTCGGCGGTGTCGATGCCGTAAGGGCAATAGACCGAACAGCGGCGGCATTGCGAACACTGGTGGAAATAGCTGTACCAGTCGTCCAGCACCTCTTCCGTAAGGTCTTCGGCGCCGACCAGCCAACGGGTCAGCGGGAATTTTCCAAGCGGCGTGAAATGGCGGCGGTAGACCTTGCGCAGCAGATCCTGGCGGGCCACCGGCATGTTCTTCGGGTCGCCGGTGCCCAGGAAATAATGGCATTTGTCGGTGCAGGCGCCGCAGCGCACGCAGGAATCCAGAAAAACGCGCAGTGATTTGTTCTTGTCCAGCAATTCGCCCAGCCGGCCGATCGCCTTGTCGTGCCAGTCCTCGACCAGCTCGCCGGGGAAGCCCAGCGCCTCCTGATGATCCGGCGCCGCCACATAGGGTTGCGAATGGGACATCGCGCCTTCGCAGACCGGCGGTATTTCGGCGTATTCGCCAAGCTCCGGCGCTTTGTAATCGCCCGCCATCCTATTCGCCCCCGGCTTCCAGCTTCGCCGCCCAGGCCGAAAGATGGCGTTTCTCGCGGGCGTTATCGAGCTGGTAGCGGGTAGGGCTGAAGAACAGGCCCGGTGCATGCAACAGCTTGGAGAAGGGGAATATGATCATCAGCGCAATCACCATTCCCAGATGGGCCATCAGGATCGGTTCGGCCGGCATCGGCTGCCAGTCAAAGCGCATCAGCCCCAGCATGAACAGTTTAAGCGCCACGATATCGGTGCGCGCCACATAGTTCATGGCCAGGCCGCTGCCCGTGATGGCCAGCAGAAGCACCAGCATCAGATGGTCCGAAGGGCCGCTGATATAGCGGATGCGCTGGACGAATATCCGCCGGAACCACAATGCGCCCAATCCGCCCAGCATGGCGAAGCCGGCATACATGCCAAACGGCTGTACCAGGGCCACCCAGTCCCAGACCGGATGGATGAAGTAGCGCAGATGGCGCATCATCGCCAGCAGCAGGGCACCGTGGAACATATAGCCGAACAGCCATATCCACTTATTCGATTTAAACAGGCTTTCGAACAGCACCACTTCGCGGATCATGCGTAAAACGACACCGCCGGTGGTGACCGGCGCTGGCGTTGTGGGTATCTTCAGGGGCGCCGGTGTGCGCGCATATTGCACGACCTTGAACGCCAGACCGACGGCCAGAATGGCCGTGGCGGCGTAGAACAGGATCGCAAACAGCGCGGTCATTGCAGGCGTACTCCCCCATTGCCCCAGCGCGCTATCGCGTCGGGACCGTCATTGGTGTCACCGGAAGGATCAGATGCAGCCGGTCGGTTTAGGCAGTCCGGCGATTTTGCAGGCCTGCTTGGCCGGGCCATACGGGAACAGCTCGTAGAGATACTGGCTGTTGCCCTTTTCCGGGCCCATGGATTTCTTGGCCGCCTTGGTCAGCACGCGAATTGCCGGCGCAATCTGATATTCCTCATAATAATCACGCAGGAAATTGACGATTTCCCAGTGATCATCGGACATTTCGATCTTTTCATCCGCGGCGATCAGCACGGCCAGTTCCTTGGACCAGCCACTGATATCCGTGATGTAGCCTTCCTCGTCCGCTTCGACGGTCGTACCGTTGAGCTGATATGCCATATGCTCGTTTCCTCCTTTTAATTCATCTATACGGTGGCAAGGGCGAAACCCTCTCTTAAAGCCACGCCTGTTGTGCCTCGCGTTCAGCCGCGAGATCTACAAATCCCGCGTAATCCACGACTTCGATGCCGTCGATCAGCGGGGCTTCCGAAAGCCCGCGGGCCGCCAGATCGGGGCCCAGGGCGTAAAATTTGAAATCGCCTGTCCGGCTGCTGATTTTGTCCGCCGCCTGGCTGCCGGCCAGCGCGCCATAGACGCCATCCTCGATCAGCAGGATGGCGCTGCCCTTGGCCGCGAGCCGCAGGCAGCTTTCCAGCGTGTTGCGCTCCAGGGGCGATTTGTTGACTGTGTGAAGCATGCTCATCGCCCCTAATTAGTAATGACCACGTCCTGCGCGGCCATGATTTCGCTCAATTTCGCCGAACTCAGGACTTCGACATCGACCACGAGATCGTCTTCCGTCAGCCCGCGGGCCTCCAGCGACTCCTTCTCGACATACAGCTTCTCGACGTCATAGCCGTCCAGCGCACGGAATGTGGGCGAGAAGTTCTTCATGCCGATGCCGGGCGTGTCCTGACCCTTCTTGAGCTGGAACACCCCGTCATCGGCGAACACGACGCTGACATCCTGATCGAACGCCGCTGAAATCAGCACCGTTTCCAGGGCCTCCAGCGCATAGACCGTGCCGTAGGGCGCCTTGCGATTCACGAACAGGAACCGTTTCACCACTTCCGAACTAAAATCGTCTTCTTCCATCGTTTCCGCTCGTTTTCCTTAGTCGCCGAAAGTAACCAGCCGGTCGCTGACGATGCCGGCCTCGATCAGTTGCCCGAGCCCGGAAATCCGGAATCCCGGCGCCAGAATGTCGTCCTTGATGCCGCGCCGCAGCGCGGCGGCCACGCAGACCACCAGATCGAGATTGTGCTCTTCCGCCAGTTCGGACCACAGCTTGACCAGATTGCGGTCGTCCGTCGGCGGTTCCGCCAGATTGTTCGCGTTGTTCACGCCGTCATGGTAGAAAAACACGCGCATGACCTCGTGGCCCTTTTCTATGGCCGCCTTGGCGAACTGGTAGGCCGAGTCCGACGCCTGATGCGTGAACGGCCCTTCATTGACCAGAATTCCGAATTTCATCGCCTGTGACCCTTAGAAATGCAGATGCGCCGAAGCGTTCAGGCTGCTCCGCGCGCCACGCCAATCGTCGAGATGGTGGCGGGTGAAGGCCAGACCGGTCAGTTCGAAGAAACGTGGCCAGCCGATGCGATCGATCCACTCGCCCATGCGCTCCCACGGGCGGCCGTCATCCTTGTAGGCATACAGGATATTCTTGACGATCTCGGCCGCCTCGGGCCAGCGCGGGGGATTGTTTGCGATACCGGCCGCCACCAGCTTGTGGAAGGTCGGTTTGGAACGCGCATTGGAATGCTTGCCGCCGACCCAGATCGCCAGCTTGGTGGATTCGGCGCTATTGATCTGCATGGGCGGGCAGGGCGGATAGCAGGCCCCGCAGCACATGCATTTCTTCTCGTCGATTTCCAGCGACGGCTTGCCGTTCACCAGTGCGGGGCGGATTGCCGCCACCGGGCAGCGCGCCACGACGGCGGGGCGTTCGCAGACATTGGCCACCAGGTCGTGGTTGATCTTCGGCGGCTTGGTGTATTGCACGTTGATCGCGATGTCGCCCTGGCCGCCGCAGTTGATCTGGCAGCATGAGGTGGTGATGCGCACGCGGTTCGGCATCTCCTCCTTCTTGAACTCATCGTAGATCTCGTCCATCAGGGCCTTGACCACGCCTGAGGCGTCGGTGCCCGGGATGTCGCAATGCAGCCAGCCCTGGGTGTGGGAGATCATCGAAACCGAATTGCCGGTGCCGCCCACGGGGAAGCCTTCGGATTCCAGTTTCTCGATCAAGGGCGCGACCTTGGTTTCGTCGTCCACCATGAACTCGCAGTTGGAGCGCACGGTAAAGCGCACATGGCCATCGGCCATATTGTCGGCGATGTCGCACAGCTTGCGGATGGTGTGGATGTCCATCTGCCGCTGGGTGCCGGCGCGCACCGTCCATATCTCGGCGCCGGTATGCGCGACGTGGTGGAGCACGCCCGGGCGGGGCCGTTCATGCCATTTCCACTTTCCGTAATTTTCCTTCATCACCGGATGCATCTGGGGGAAGGGATCCGGTACGCCACTTTCGATCGCGCGGCGCGGTTGCGTTGCCTCACTCATAATCTCAGCTCCCGTTCCTGGTTATTCTGCGGCTTCGGCGCCGGCCTTGGCGGCCTTGCGGTCGAACCATTTCCGCGCTTCCACGTCCCAGTCGTCGGTGCGGACATAGGAAGACGTGCGCGGGTGGCTGATCATGTTCGGATCGACCTCTACCCCGACGGCATCAAGGAAATTGGACATTCCGATGCGATCGATGGTCTCGCCGACACGTTCATGCTCCAGGGCATTTTCGGCGAAGAAGTCGATGATGGTTTCGGCCAACTCGGTCAGCTTCTCCCAGTCTTCGTCCGTATCCAGTTTCATGAAGGGAACGATAACGGTGCCCATCTGGTCGCCGATCTTCAGCGAGCGCTTGCCGCCCATCAGGATCGAAATGCCGCGGTCGTCGCCGGGCGCCAGCGCCTTGGTCATGGCGTTGATGCAGTGCATGCAGCGCACGCAGCTCTTGTTGTCCACGTCCAGCGTGTCGTCGTCGTTCAGGCTCAACGCGCGGGTCGGGCACATGGTGATGACCTCGTCGATCACCTGCTTGCGGCCGTTCTTGGCGACATAGGCCTTCACTTCTTCCTGGTCGACGCTCATGTCGTCGCGCCAGGTACCGATGACGGCGAAGTCGGAACGATGGATGGCGTTGGAGCAATCGTTGGCGCAGCCCGAGAACTTGAACTTGAACTTGTAGGGCAGGGCCGGGCGATGCATTTCGCCCAGGAACTCGTTGATGATGCTGCGGTGGGCGCGGACCTCGTCATAGCAGGAATGCTCGCAACGGGCATGGCCGACGCAGGAAATCGAGGTGCGAAGGGCCGGGCCGGCGCCGCCGAGATCGAGGCCGATTTCCGGGTCGTTCAGCGCATCGAAGGCCTTCTGTACGTTTTCCGTCGTGCAGCCCTGGAACATGATGTCGCCACTCTGCCCGTGCAGGGCGATCAGGCCGGAGCCATGCTCCTCCCAGACGTCGCACATCTTGCGCAGCATGCCGGTGCTGTAATGCATGCCGGCCGGGGGCTGGACGCGCAGGGTGTGGAATTCCTTGGACTCGGGATAGTCCTTGGCGACTTCCGAGAAACGCGGAATGATGCCGCCGCCATAGCCGAAGATGCTGACCGTGCCGCCCTTCCAGTAGCCCAGCCGGGTCTCGTAGGAATGCTCCAGCTGACCCAGAAGGTCGTTCATCATGCCGGCATAAGGCTTGCCCTCGTCGTCGGCCAGCCGTTTCAGGCCGGTAACGAAGCTCGGCCAGGGGCCGGATTCAAGCTCGTCGAGCAGCGGGGTAGGGTGTTTTTTCTTCGCCATCGCGTATTCCTCCAGAAACCTGACTCTCTCGTTTACCCGTCTTTAAACCCCATGTGTTCAAACCCCATGGGCGCGCGAGCCTACTAGATTAGGCGGGACCGTCTCCCGGCGCCCGCGCGACATGTATTGTTGCGCGATCGCCAACGATCCCTGATTGATCCTTATACCGTATATTCGCTTTTTATCATATTCGAATATGTGTACATGAATCCAGCAGAATCGTCACACCCCTCGAACGAGGCACATGCAGTGCGCCAAAGTATAGTTGCAAAAACATTTCCGTAGGAATGTTTTTTGGAACGATTCAAATATGTTTTCGACATAATATTTCGCCCGCAACGGCCCGGGAAGGACGTAAGATTGCCCACCATGGAAGATATTTTAGCCAATGCGCCGCATGGCGGCCCCTTCGATCCGCGCGATTCGGAGGCCTATGCGCGCTGGCGCGACGCCAGGCTGGCGATGCGGCCGGCCCGCGCCGAGGATCTGCTGGTGGAAATCGCCGCGCCGGGCCGGCCGAGCGCGGCCGAGCATGGGGCGATCCTGGATCGCTGCCGCCGCGCCAACATGGCGATCTATGCCTGCCGCGACTCGGGCGAGGGGCCGCTGAAGACTCGCCTGGCGGAACTGGGCGCGGCCTTTGGGCTGCACCGCCTGGACCGCAACCTCTGCGCCGACGAGGACGGCATCACGGCGCTGGAGGTACGCGAGGGCGGTACGGCGGCCGGCGAATACATTCCCTACAGCAACCGGCCGCTGAGCTGGCACACCGACGGTTATTACAATGGCGCCGATGAACAGGTGCGCGGGTTGATCCTGCATTGCGCCCGGCCCGCGGCCGGTGGCGGCGCCAACGCGCTGATGGACCCCGAGATCGCCTATATCAGGCTGCGCGACGAAAACCCGGACTTCATAACCGCCCTGATGCACCCCGCCGCCATGACCATCCCTCCCAACATGACCGGCGGCGAGGAAATCCGCCCGGCGCGCGTCGGCCCGGTATTCTCCGTTGACCCGCGCGGCGGTGCGTTGCATATGCGTTATTCGGCGCGCAAGGTGAACGTGGTCTGGCGCGACGATTCCGCGACACGGGCGGCCGTCGAATTCCTCACCGCCCTGCTGGCCGCGGACGGCCCCGACATCCTTCATTGGCGTCTTGGGGCTGGACAAGGCTATATCGGGAACAATGTCCTGCATAACCGTTCGGCATTCGCGGACGGCGATGAGGGGCGCCTGTTGTACAGGGCGCGCTATTTCGACAGGATGGAAGGAACGGAACCGGGCAATGATTAACATCAGTCAGATCATCATCGAAAATCCACAGGTAAACTCCTTCAAGGACTTGCTGGATGTGGTGGAGCAGGAAGCCAAACACGGCACCATACATATGCAGTTCGACGTGAAGCCGGACTACCGCGACACCCCGCGCAACTGGGAATTCCTGCTGGAGGCCGCTTTCTACCGAGGCAAGCCATGAGCGAGGAAACAGTCAGCGAACTCGACCGTTTCGACGCGCCCTGGCACAAGCAGGTAACGCTGCAGGACGTGCGCCATGAAAGCGGCATGCGCATGCTGCGGATTCGTATCAGGGAAGGAACGCGTTTCACCGTGATGGATATCGACGAAGGCACCGCGGCCCACTGGGGCAAGGCGATGAGCGACTGGGCAGCATCCGCCAGCGAACCAGCCGGAGACCAGGACTGACATGGATCTTCTCCCTCTCTTCATGTCGGTAAAGGGCCGCCGGGTTCTGGTGGCCGGCGGCGGCAAGGCGGCGGCGCGCAAGGCGGAGCTGGCCTCGCGCGCGGGCGCGGCGGTTACCGTGCTGGCCCCCGACATCAGCGACGACATGGCCAATCTGATCGCCGGACGCGGCCTGACGCACGCGACGCATGAGGTAACCCGCGTGGATCTGGACGGCTGCGCGCTGGCCTTCGGCGCCTCCGACGACGAGGCCCTGAACGAAAAAATCCATGCCCTGGCGCAGGCCTGCGGCGTGCCGGTCAATATCGTCGACCGGCCGGAGCTCTGCCAGTTCATCATGCCGGCGATCCTGGATCGCGACGGGGTGGTGGTGGCGGTCTCGTCGGGCGGCGACGCGCCCCTGTTGACCCGCATGATGAAGGCGCGATTCGAGACCCTGGTGCCGGCGGCCTATGGGCGGCTGGCCCGCTTTGGCGGGCGCTGGCGCGGCCGGGTCGGCAAGGCGATCACGGATGGCGACCTGCGCCGCCGTTTCTGGGAAAACGCGTTCGAGGGCACGGTGGCCGAACTGGTCTTCGCCGGCCGCGATTCCGAGGCCGAGCACGCCATGGAGGCCCAGCTTGAGGCCGCAGTAAAGGGTGCCGAGGGCGCGCCGCGGGGCGAGGTATGGCTGGTCGGCGCCGGGCCGGGCGACCCGGATTTGCTGACCTTCCGGGCGCTGCGCCTGATGCAGCAGGCCGAGGTGGTGCTCTACGACCGGCTGATCGGCGACGGCATCATGAACCTGGTGCGCCGCGACGCCGAGCGCATCTATGTGGGCAAATCGCCGAAGAACCACACCATGGCTCAGGAGGATATCTCCGCCCTGCTGGTGCGCCTGGCGGGCGAGGGCAAGCGGGTGCTGCGGCTGAAGGGCGGCGACCCCTTCATCTTCGGGCGCGGCGGCGAGGAGATCGAGGCCCTGGCGGCCAACGGCATCCCGTTCCAGGTGGTCCCCGGCGTCACCGCGGCCAACGGCTGCGCGGCTTACGCCGGCATCCCGCTGACCCACCGCGACCACGCCCATGCCTGCGTCTTCGTCACCGGCCACGGCCAGGAGGACGAGGCCCCCGACTGGAAGGCCCTGATCCAGCCCGGCCAGACCATCGTGGTCTATATGGGCCTGTCGGCGCTGGCCGAACTGTCGGCGGGCTACATAGCCGCCGGCGGCGACCCGGCCATGCCGGCGGCAATCGTCGAGAACGGCACCCGCCCGGACCAGCGCGTCATAACCGGCAGCATCGTCGACCTGCCCGCCCGCAAGGAGGCCGCCAATCTGGGCCAGCCCTCGCTGATCGTCATCGGCAGCGTGGTGACCCTGCAGGGCGAGCTGGCCTGGTTCGACGGGGCGGGGTGAATTGCGGCGCCGAGGCGATGGCGATGTATATTTATACAGGTTCGCCCGCCGCGGCGCCGGGCGTTCGGGCGCCGGATCAGGGTTCCCGCGGGCTCGCCACGCGAGATAGGCAGAACAGGCCCATGAAAGATACAGGCGCGATGCAGGCGCGGTGTAGAAAAAATGCATAAAAAGGCGATGAAATGAGTAGCGAACAGGTATGAAAAGGGTAGGGAAAAACCCCGACCCGAAGGGGAGCCAGGCGGGCGGATGCCCGCGCCCGGCGCTTGAGGGAACAACAAACAAACCGAAACAAACTGGATAGCCTGCGAGTACCCTCCAAACAGCCCGCGCCCGGCGGGCTTGGGGCTGGCCTCATCCTGAGCCTGACGAAGGACGGTCCGGCCAAGCCAACCATCCGAACG
>CBFDDT010000014.1:0-39267 GCA_965603635.1 uncultured bacterium
GTATACCCATTTGCTCATGGTATTTCCGCTATCCCTCGATCTGGCTGAAATCCGCAATCAAACCCATCGTCGCACGGATTTGCGACAACAACCTCAGCCGGTTGGCGCGCAAATCCGCGTTCTTGTCATTAACGGTTACCGCGTCGAAAAATTCATCGACCGGCCCCCGCAACGCCGCCAGAGCCGCCATGGCGCTGGTGAATTCTTCCTGCTCGACCGCCCTGGCCACGGCGGCCGAGGCCGCATCGAGCGCGCGGCCCAGGGCCGCCTCCTCATCCTGCACAAAGCCCTTCGCATCGGGCGTCTCGTCATAGGAGACGCCGTCCTTCTTCTCCTCGATCTTGAGGATGTTGGCCGCGCGGCGGAAAGCCGTCAACAGGTTTGCGCCATCATCGCTTTCGATGAAGCCCTGCAGCGCCTCGACCCGCGCCAGCAGCCGCACCAGATCGTCCTCGCCGCCCAGCGCGAAAACGGCGGCGATCAAATCGTGCCGAACGCCCGCGCCCTTGAGATGCGCCGCAACCCGGTCGGCGAAGAAGGAGAGGAGGTCATTGCATACCGAACCTTTCTCGGACTCCCCGGTTACCGAAGCGGGATAATCATCAAAACCGGCGCCGAAAACCGGCAGCAGATTGACCCTCAACCCGTTTTCGATAACCAGCCGGATCACGCCCAGCGCGGCGCGGCGCAGCGCATAAGGGTCCTTCGATCCGGTGGGCTTTTCGTCGATCGCCCAGAATCCCACCAGCGTATCGATCTTGTCGGCCAGCGACACGGCCACCGATACCGGCGCCGACGGGCAGTCGTCGTTCGGGCCCTGCGGCGCGTAATGGTCGCGGATCGCATCGGCGACCGCTTCATGCTCGCCGTCCGCCACCGCGTAGTAGCGGCCCATCAGGCCCTGCAGCTCTGGGAATTCGCCAACCATGCCGGTAACCAGATCGGCCTTGGCGAGCCGCGCTGCCGCGCGTACATGGTCACGGTCGGCGCCTTCGATATGTTTGGCGATTTCCACCGCCAGCGCCTGAACGCGGTCGACCTTCTGGTCCAGCGTGCCCAGCTTCGCATGGAAGGTGATGTCGGCCAGTTGCGTGGTGCGGCTGGACAATGTTTCCTTGCGGTCCTGGTCCCAGAAGAAGCGGGCGTCCGACAGGCGGGCGCGCAGCACGCGCTCGTTGCCGGCGACGATTTTCGCGCCGCCGTCCGCCGTCTTCATGTTGGAGACCAGCGCGAAACGCGGCGCCATCGAGCCGTCTTCGTTCAGCAAGGTGAAGTATTTCTGGTGGCTGCGCATGGCGGTGGTCAGAACCTCCGGCGGCAGGTCCATGAACTCCGCGTCGATGCCGCCGATCAGCACCACCGGCCATTCCACCAACCCGGTCACCTCGTCCAGCAGGCCCGGATCTTCCTTCAGGTCCAGACCTTCCGCATTGGCCAGTTTGTCGAGCTGTTCGGCGATAATGCGGCGGCGCTCAACCGCATCCAGGATCACATAGCCATGTTTCAGTTCAGCTACGTAATCCTTGAAATTATTGGCGGTCATATAGTCCGGCGACAAGAAGCGATGGCCCCAGGTGCGATATCCAAAGGAGACGGTCTCGCCGCCCAAATCCAGCTCGCCGTTCAGCGCCGCCCCGTTGAATACCGCCAGAATGGAATGCAGCGGCCGCACCCAGCGGCTGGTATTGCCGCCCCAGCGCATGGATTTCGGCCAGACCAGCTTGTGAATCGCGGTTGTCAGCAGGTCGGGCAGCACGTCCTTCGTGTCGCGGCCCTTTTTCTCGATAACCGCGACCCAGACCTCGCCCTTCGGCGTCTCACGTTTTTCGCAACTGTCCAGCGAGTCAAGCCCGGCGCCGCGCAGGAAGCCCTCGATGGCCTTCTCCGGCGCATCCACTTTCGGCCCCTTGCGCTCTTCTTTTATGTCCGGCTGGCGCGTCGGGATGGCATCAATATGCAATGCCAGGCGGCGCGGCGTCGCATAGGCCTCGGCGTGGGTGAATTCCAGCCCGGCCGCGGTCAGCCCCTCGCAGACCAGCCGCTTCAGCTCGTCGGCCCCGCGCGCCTGCATGCGCGCCGGGATTTCCTCACTGAACAGTTCCAGCAAAAGCTTGGCCATGGCTTACGCGTGCCCCCGCGACTGCAGCCAGCCTTCGCAGCAGGCCTTGGCCAGATTGCGCACCCGGCCGATATAGGCCTGGCGTTCGGTGACCGAAATCACCCCGCGCGCATCCAGCAGGTTGAACAGGTGGCTCGCCTTCAGACACTGGTCATAGGCCGGCAGCGCCAGTTTCGCCTCGATCAGCGACTGGCATTCGGCCTCGGCGTCCTGGAAATGCCGCGTCAGCATGTCGGTGTTGGCGTGTTCGAAATTATGGGCGGAATATTCGCGCTCGGCCTGCAGGAAGACGTCGCGGTATTTCACGCCCCGGCCGTTGAAATCCAGGTCGTAGACGTTCTCGACACCCTGCACATACATGGCCAGCCGCTCCAGCCCATAGGTCAGCTCGCAGGAAACCGGCGCGCATTCGATGCCGCCGACCTGCTGGAAATAGGTGAACTGGGTGACCTCCATGCCGTCGAGCCAGACTTCCCAGCCCAGGCCCCAGGCGCCCAGGGTCGGACTTTCCCAATCATCCTCGACGAAGCGGATGTCGTGTTCCATCGGGTCGATTCCCAGATGCCTGAGCGAATCGAGATAGAGCTGCTGGCTGTCGGCCGGCGAGGGCTTCAGGATCACCTGGTACTGATAGTAATGCTGCAGCCGGTTTGGGTTCTCGCCATAGCGCCCGTCGGTCGGCCGGCGCGAGGGCTGAACATAGGCCGCCTTCCATTCCTCCGGCCCCAACGCGCGCAGCGTGGTGGCGGGATGGAAGGTGCCGGCCCCGACCTCCATGTCGTAGGGTTGCAGAATCACGCATCCCCGCTCTGACCAATAGTCGTGAAGCTTGAGGATCAACGACTGAAAACTGTTGTCGGATGCCATTCCCGAACCCGATATTGCGAGGCGACGCGTGCTTAGGTGCGGCGCAACATAACGGCGCCGCGCGGGCCGGTCAACGGCGGATGACGAGCATTCGACGGATGCGCTGTCGAACAGGTCTGCCGATGCCACAAAGAGGGAGATAATCACGGAGAAGCCGCGAGCGGCGATTTAGTACGGGCAGTCCGGGCGTTCGCAAGGGGTGGCGGATTTGGCTACGACGTAGGCGCCGCAGGTGGGGCACTGCACCGTTTCCTCGACTTCCGGCGCTTTACCGCCATCATTGCCGCCACCACGGCCGGACTGGCGCGGCGGTTTGTTGGCCTGCGCCTGCTTGCGGGCCTTGTCGAGCTGGCCGACGACCTTGAAGCCGTACCAGACGGCGACCACGATGCCGACCAGGACGGCGAGCTTGGTGAATCCGAATCCGAACATAGGGCAGTCTTAGCCGTGCGCGCCGGGCGCGGTCAAGCCCGTCACAGGCCGTAGCGGCTCCAGACCGCCCGTTCCTCGATTGTGGCCAGCACCTGCGAGGCGATTTCGCCGCCGTGATTTACCCCGAAGCGTTTTTGCAGCCAGCCGCGCGCCAGCTTGATCTGGCGCAGTTTGACCTTCTCGCCGAACTTCTCGCGCAGCACGCCATGCAGGTTGCCGACCCCGTCGGTCAGGCCCAGCTCCACCGCCTTGCGGCCGGTCCAGAACGTGCCGTCGAACAACTCGTTTGCCTTTTCCCCCAGGCGCGCGCCGCGGCGTTCGCGGATCCAGTCCTTGAATTGCTCGTGGACATCCTCCTGGATTGCCGTCAGCCGTTCCACATCCTTCGGGTCTTCCGGGCTGAAGGGATCCAGCATGGCCTTCGACTTTCCCGCGGTATGGACCCGGCGCTCGACGCCGGCCTTGGCGATCAGCTCGGTAAAACCGAAACCGGCCGAGATCACGCCGATTGAGCCAACAATGGAAGCGGACTCGGCATAGATATGGTCGGCCGCGCAGGCCAGCCAGTAGCCGCCCGACGCCGCCACGTCCTCGCAAAAGGCATAGACCGGTATATCCTGTTCCTCGGCCAGGGCGCGGATGCGCGCGGCGATCAGCGCCGACTGCACCGGCGAGCCGCCGGGCGAGTTGATCGAAATAGCGACGGCAGCCTTCTTTTTGGTTTTGAAGGCGCGCTCGATGGAGTCGTTCAAGTCTTCCAGCGTCAGCCCCTTGCGGCCGAGGCCGGCCTGTCCGATCACCCCGGAAAAGCGCAACACGGGCACCACCGGCCCGCCCGCGAACCGCTTCGCCAGCCAATTACCCATCAGCGGAACCCTCTCCAGTCTGCTTTCTTTATAACGATGCGCCATGGCCGCTAACATAGGGACGGGCGATTGGGGCGACAAGAAGGAATGCGGGCCTACAGAACAAGCGCCCCGCCGTCGCGCAGGATTGAGAGGGCGTCGGCCGTGTAGCCGCCGTCCTCCTCATGCAGTAGCAGGCCGGGGCTGAGGCGCATCGGCGTCTTTACGCCGGGGCGGGCACGGACGATGACGCGCTTGGCCTCGCGGTCCGGCTTGGGCCACAGCGGAAACACCACGATACCGCCGGCGCGGCCGTGGAACAGGGCCAGCAGTTCGTCCAGCCGGTCGGCGCGATGGATGAAGGTGACGGCGCCCTTGGGCTTGGTCATGCGAAGCGCAAACCCGACCCAGTCGGAAAGCCCGGCCTCGCCCTCAACGTTGGCCACGGCCTTCGAGGCGTCCGGCGGCGGGTCGGCGCGATCGGCGGGCAAATAGGGGGGGTTGGCGATCACTTGATCGAAGACGCCGCCTTCCAGCTCGCGCGGCGGGCGCAGCAGGTCGCCCTCCAGGATCGCCACGCGGCCCTTCATGTCGTTCAGTTCCACATTGCGGCGCGCCAGCGCGGCCATTTCCGGCTGAAGCTCCAGCCCGGTCACCCGCGATCCCGGTACACGGTGGGCGAAACACAGCGCCGCCGCACCGGCGCCCGTGCCCAAATCCAGTAAATTTCCCGTGCTGGCCGCGGGGACGGACGCCGCCAGCAACACCGGATCGACCGCCACGCGATACCCGCTCTCGGACTGATACAGGCCGACCTGCCCGCCCAGCAGGCTGTCGGCCTTTTCCGTGATGACCCCGGGATCACCGGCATAGGCCACCAGGCGCAGCGCCGCCTCGTAATCCTCGTCGGCCACCATAACTCTGCGCGGGATCGCGGAGATCGACCCCTCGGCAAAGCTCATATGCGTGTCCAGAACCACTATCTCGATATTTTCGCCGGCCAGCAGGGCCGATATCCAGGACAGATGCACCGGATCGCCGGTTCGCAATATTTCCTTCATGATCTATCTTAACGTTATGTACCCATATGGGTGCGCTTTTTGGTCCACTTGACCGCCCGTTCGGTTAAACTATGCTCGCTGCGACTTCGCAAGCTCATTGAATATAGGGGAATCCGTTGGCAATTGTCGGCGTGGAAAAGAAACAGACGGCCAAGCCGTCACTGGACGTGTTACACGGCCTCGTCAAGAATGACCTGACCGCGGTCAACCGTCTGATAATCGAAAAGATGCAGAGCCCGGTGGCGCTGATCCCGCAACTGGCCGGCCATATCATCGCGGCCGGGGGCAAGCGGCTGCGGCCGATGCTGACGCTGGCCGCGGCCAGGCTGTGCGGTTACGGCGAGGGTGAACGCCATTGCGCGCTGGCGGCCTGCGTCGAGTTCATTCATACCGCGACCCTGCTGCATGACGACGTGGTGGACGAATCCCTGCTGCGGCGCGGGCAGGAATCCGCCAACGCGGTCTGGGGCAACCAGGCGTCCGTGCTGGTCGGCGATTTCCTGTTTTCGCGGTCCTTCGAGCTGATGGTCGAGGATGGCTCGCTGGAGGTTCTGCGGATTCTGTCCAATGCATCGGCCGTGATCGCCGAGGGTGAGGTGCTGCAACTGGTCACCACAAACGACACCGGTACCGGCGAGGCGGATTACCTCGAGGTCATCCGCTGCAAGACCGCGACCCTGTTCGCGGCCGCCGCCGAGATCGGCGCCGTTGTTGCCGCTCGCCCCGAGGCCGAGCAACGGGCGCTAGCCGATTACGGTATGAATTTGGGTATCGCCTTCCAACTGATCGACGATCTGCTGGATTATTCCGCGCTGCAGGCCCAACTGGGCAAGACCGTCGGCGACGATTTCCGCGAGGGCAAGATGAGCCTGCCAGTCGTTCTCGCTTTCGCCCGCGCCAACGACGAGGAACGAGAATTCTGGACCCGCGTCATGGAGCGAATGGAACAGGAAGAGGGCGATCTGGGACAGGCCATCGCGCTGTTACAGAAACATGGCGTGCTGGACGAAACCGCCGCCCGCGCCCGCGATTACGCCATCCGCGCCAAACAGGCGCTCTCCGTTTTCCCCGAAAGCGAAATCCGCGCCGCCATGATGGAAGCCGTCGACTTCGCGGTGGACCGGGCTTACTGAGGCGATTTCGCCGTGTCAGTACGGCCTGGCGAAACCCAGTTCGATACTATATCCACGCTTGTCATAGATATCGATGCTACTGCGGGTTTCGTTGTAACCAATGCCGATACTAGGTGAAAACCCCGCGATCACCAGGTCGCCCTTGACCAGCCTGGCCTTTGCGACGGTGATCAGGTCTTCCTGCAAGCGGTCGAACCCAAAGGGTATTTCCTTGTAACGGTCGCGGATCGTCGCCCCCGAAAGCATGAAGCGATAACCGTTTCCCGGCGCCACTATCAACCCGGCGGATCCACCACGCCGTTCGTAGGAAAATATGTCGACCTCGGCGTTGCGGTGGCCAACGATTCCGGCGAGTTGAAGGACAGCCGACCGACCGAACGCAAACTTCGGTCCTATCGCCGTCTCCCACTGGGCGAAATCGCGGTCCGGGTTTCCGGCATATAGGCCCCTTGTCAGGAAAAGGCTGCCACCCAACCCAACCGGCCCGCCAATTTGGCGGCCGCCGGTCGCAAACCAGCTATATTCCCGGCGGTCGAGTTCGCCATTGCGGGCGAAGGGTTGCACGGCGATACCCGTCAGCAAATTCCATTTCATCCCGCGTATCATCGCGCCCAGAGCCAGCCGCGCGTTCGTCGCTGGCGTCCCCGCCTTCGTAAGCGGTTGTGAGTGCGCCAGGTCGATACCTGCTATCAGGCGGGTGTTTTCCCGCCAGGCCGTACGTAACGTGCCGCCGATGGCAACGTCCGCACGCACGCCCGACTTCGCCTTTGCATCGTCGTTGACCTGGAAGGGCAGACCAAGAAACTCCACGCTGTTGTTATGCGTGCCGCCGGTGATGTTGCTGTCGGGAATCACTCCGACTGAAAAACGGCCAATAAAAGGCATGCGATCCTCGATGGAGCGAATCCGGCCTTCCAGATTCCGGCGAACCGGCGGTGGCGGATCGCGGCCCAGTTCGTCGATAAGGACCGCCCGGGCGGCCGTGAGCCGGCCGGCTATCTCATAAGCCAGCGCCAACTCGACACGCGGCCTTGGCCAGTCCGGATGCTGTTCCCCAAGTATTTGCAGCCGGCGTATTGCCTCGTCGTATTTGCCAAGGCGTGTTTCCGTTTGGGCAATGGTGATCTGCAGGTCGCGATCATCCGGTAGGCGTGTCTCAAGGGTCAGCAGGATGTTCAGCGCCTCGCCCAGCCTGGTCTTGGCGAGCAGTTCGGCAGCCAGCGAGCGCAGGATGCGATCCTGCTCCCGGGGTTCTTCGACGCGGATATAACGACCGTCCCCGGTCCCCACCGCCGAATCTCCCGCGGCCGGCGACGATGCCGCCGACAGGACGACAATCAATTGCAGCAGTATCCCGGCCAGGCCGTGGCACAGATGTCGGCGCCGCCGTACCGCCGGACGCGCTGGCCTCTCTGCCTTTGACGAAACCATGCCGGGGACTGCTATGTCGTCTGCTCCTTCGCCTATCTTTCTCCCCAGAAACCACCGTAAAGCAGATCGCCACCGTCGGATTCAGTCGTAATCGCCCCCGCGGTTTCGTCCGCCGCCGGGCCGTAGAAGGCCCCTTCGATCAACCCGTTGCTGTTGAAGCTGATGCTGTCATCGCCTGTCGGCGAATAAACGGCGGTTGCAACATTGCCGGAATAACTGTTTCCCGAGATCACGCCGGTACCGTTCAACCCGTATGTACCCACGATGCTGCTGCTGTCGTCGGTTACGTCGCCGCTGCTGGTCAGCACGATTGTCGTCGGGTGGTTGAAATTGACGCTCATCGCCGCGGTCGAAGCCGCGCCGTAAGTTGTCCCATCGTTCAGCACGATCTCGCCGGCGAACGCGCCGTTGTAGGTATAACTTCCCGTAGGCATGTCCGCCGACGGCGTCTTCAGCCCGTAATAAATCTGGGCGACGCTCACATTCGTTTCGTCGTCCACATGAATGGCGCCGAATGTGCCGTATTGCGACGTCAGGGAATTGTCGTCGTACGAAGACAGTTCCACGCAGGTGCCGGCGCCGCCGCAATCCGGACTGTCATATATGTCGCCGGCGAGGCTCAGAAGGTAGGTGTCCGCGCCAACCGTAACCATCCACTGATCCATACCCGTGTCGTACACGATATCGCCATAGGTGGGCAGTACGGCGCCATCCACAAGGAAGGTCAGGGCGTCATAGGGGAACTTCCAGCTTCCCGCCTGTTCCAGATAGTCCTCGATTCCTTGTGTAACGCCGCTCTGGTTTTCCGCCGGTAATACATAGGGATCGCCTGACATGCCACTGCCTGTAACTCCCGTAAGATCGGGCCCGGCAGCCTCGCAGCCGGCCACTGCAACGGCGGCCAGGAACACGGCGGCGGTAGTGCGCAAGTTAAGCATGAGAATCTCCTCATCCAAGGTGCAGCAACCCGCTTCAGCCGAGTTCTCGCTAACGGGTCCTGGCTATCATACCCGAAAAGGTGGCGTTATTGAATAATTTACGTCAAATGTCCGGTACCCGATGGCCTCGCCCTCCAACCGGTCCAGGCGTGACGGTGTGCCAAACTGTTCCTGTTGTTGGAAAGGCCGCTGGCTCGGGGAATCGCCCCGCGGCGACTATTCCGCCGGGTGACTGAGGCGGGCGATGCGCTGTTCGCGTTCTTCCAGTTCGGCCTCGGCGCGTTCCAGCAGATCTTCCACCGCATCGCGCTGGCCATAATAGGCAAGGCCGACCCTGATCCTGATCGGGATATCGCGACCCTGCCAGGGAACTTCGACCTCGTCGAGATAGCCCTTCAGGATAGCGGCGCGTTTGCGAGCATCTTCCTGGCCGATCAGCGTCAGCGCAATCGCGAAGCGACCGCCTTCCAGCCAGCCGATCCGGTCGACCTCGCGAAACCGGGTTTGCAGGATATTTCCAATTGCGGTCAACACGTAGTTTGCGGCGTCCCTGCCATGCTCTTCGCGGATCGCGTCCAGTTGCATGACATCGACCAGCATAAGGGCGCCGGTATCGCCATAACGGCGCGCCCGCGCGAGGTCGTGCCGCAATGCATCCCGCAAGCCGCGGCGGTTCAGCAATCCCGTCACTTCATCGAAAATATTCCGGCTGTCGAGCCATTCCAGGCGCCGTTCGGCGGCCTCCAGGGCCTCCTCGGCCCTGGCTGCGCGGGCCATGGCGTTCTCCAGCATGCGGCGCATGGTTTCGTCCGCCGGCGTGTCCGAATTCAGACCTTCCATCAACTGGTCGAGGATTTGCGCCACCCTGGCCTCGTGGCCGGATTTGCGTTCCGTATCCTCGTCGCTCGGTTGACTCTTGTCGGCCATGGATGTCTCTCGGCACTGCTGTTGCACTGGCAACTTTCGCGTGCAGTATACAAAATTAGTATTAATCAGCCGTTAATTGCGGTTATTTCTTGCCCCACAGATCGACTGCAAGGCTTCCCACTGCGCCTCGTCGAGACCGGCCTCGCCACCGGGGGCTGCCGATTCACGTACCATGCGCGCGCGGTCGGGAGTCGAGGGATGGGTCGCCATCATGTCGGGGATGGAAAAAGCATCGTCTTCTGCCCCTTCGCCGTCTGTTTCTTCCTCGTCCGCGGGCGCGCCGAATTTCTGTTCGATGCGGAACAAAAGGTCGGTGAAAGTGGCCGCCTTCAGGCCCGCGCTGTTCATCAGCGCCACCGCCACGCGGTCGGCGTCTTCCTCCATATCGCGGGTGTAGGACGCCTGTAGCGCCGCCTGGCCCACCTCGCTCAGCACGTCCGCCGCCATGGCGCCGCCGGAGATCAGCGGCACGATCAGCGTCTGAAAACCGATGGTCCGAATCAGGTGGGTCATCGAATGCTGGTGGGTGACATGGCCCATCTCGTGAGCCAGCACGCCAGCCACCTCGTCAGGCGATTCCGCCAGATCGATCAGCCCGCGGAAGATCACGATATAACCACCGGGCGCGGCGAAGGCGTTGGGAATGTCGATATCCAGAACGCGGATCTTGAATTCGTACGGCGAATCGTCGACGGCGGTCAGTTGCTCCGTCATCGCGTCCAGCGCCCGCACCCCATCGCGCCGCCGGCAGGTCAACTCGTCGATACCGTTGAATCCACCGAACAGCATGGTGACCTGCTCGACCGTCGATTTGCCGATACTCTCTTCCACCTCGATCGGCGTCATCGCCGCGATCAGCGGGGCGGAGACGGACAGCCCCCACCCGATGCCACCGAACAGCAATCCCAGCGCCACGGTCCACATTGCCGCCCGTCGCCATTGCGCGGGGTCGCGCGCGCCCGTCTTTTCGATATCCGGGGCAAGACGGCGCAGTATCTCCAACGGTTCCTCGCCGGCGATTTCCAGCCGGGCCATTTCCTGTGTCAGGTTCAGCAGCCGCATGGGCCGCCCCGCGACGGGGCTTTCGACCAGGCGCATGTCGTCATAAAGCCAGGCCGCCAACTCCAATCCCGCCGAATCCATCAGGCGCGGGCCATCACCGCCGAATTGCACCCAAACTTCGTGGATGGCGGCGCTCTTGCCGTCGGCGTAACGTCCCGGGTATCCCACCGTGGAGCGTGGCGGCGGCGGGTCTTCCGGCGGTGGCGCGGTGGTGTCGTCGGACATGGATCAGAAATCGCCCAGATCGAACGCGTCGGCCAGCCCTTCGCCAAGGCGCGGGGAGCTGTCGAGCGCCTGGGTGACCTTGCTGAAATCCTGCGTTCCGGTAACCGCCAGGGTCGAAACCACCGCCCGCGCCAATCGGTGGAACACCATGACACGGCTGAGAGTCTGAAGCAGGATCGCAACAATCATCACCAAGCCAAACACGACCAGCCCCTGAACGTTCTGGTCCAACTCGCCAAGGATGTCGCCTATCCCGGTTCCTACCATGTCCGGATCCAGCGGAACACCGTTGAGGACAAGCGCCAGCAGCATCATGCCCACCACCAGCGCCATGCCGACGATCACGGCGGTGAATATGTAAGAGACATAAATCCAGGCCACCCGTCCCAGGCCAATTTCCGAGGAAAAGCTCATCCCCTCGAAGGAAACGCGGCTTGCCAGATAGCGAAATTCGCGAACACGGTACCAAGCAACGGCTATCAGGTACGCCAGGCCGCCGAAACCCAGAAGCGCGAACGCTGCTGGCATCCGGTCACTGGCGCTGATTACCCTTTCCGTATCCATCGTCTCCGGGTTCGGCTCGCCGCCCTCGGGGTTGTAGGGGTCAACGCCCGCGGCATCCATGATCTCGAACGAGATATACATGATCCAGGCATAGCCCGCGATCACCGCCAGCAGTGTCAACCACGGCACGATCCAGTAGGCAAACAGGTCGCGCGCATGACCGTCGAACCCAAAAGGCCGGTCGCCCAGATGCATGTTATTAAGCTCGCGGTTCAACAGCGCGATGCGCATGAAGGGCGCCGCCAGGCCCAGCGAGAGTACGAGGGCAGGCAACCAGGCCAGCGCGACCAGGGCATAACGCACCGGCGACCCCGTCAGCGTGCCCCGGATACCGCGCCACAAAGTACGCGTCAAACGATAACGACGGGTCCGGTAGATCGCCAGATGCACCAAAAACATCAACACGGTCATATAGACAAGGTTCACAACGATCTGGCCAGCAATGGAGTAGCCCACCGCGAGGAGCAATATCTGATAGATTCCAACAACGGGAATCAGGACGATCATGGCGATTATGAAACCCAGGAAAAGCTCCAGCCCCCTGCCGATATATTCCAGCCGGTCTTCGCCCAGGCTGACATGGGACCACAGGAAGCGCCGTTCGCGCGTGCGCGCCCAGAAGCGGAATATGCCCAGCGTCAGGATCTGCAGGATCAGATTTACCAGAACCACGCCGGCGAACCTGAAGGTACCGCCGTCATAATCGAAATTAATCCTGTGTTCGGTCGTCTCCGACATAGTCGCTCCATAAAGTATGACCGGCGCCTGGCCGGTATGGCACTGTGAAATCCAGACCGTTATTCAGACCGGATTTCAGGCGAAGGGCCCCCACGGCGCCCGATTATTCCACAATATTGCCCACGGGCGGTTAGCAAAACCTTACCGTCTGGAAAATACCGGGAAAACCGGGGGCGGGCTTGTTTTTGCCCACGGCCCTGATAGCATGGGGTAATTGTTTGGTGCCTGGGCCCTGGTGTCCCGAATCTGAAATTCGATTAATCGAATTTCGGATTCAAGGGGACACTAATTTGTTGAATCTAGTGTGATTCAGCTTTCGAAATTCGCCACATTTAATGTGACGAACTTCGAAACCATCACACTAGAGGGCGCCCGCCGGTTGCCAGGTGAAACCGGAAAACGGATACAGACAGGAGATTTCCCATGGCCACGAATGCCGAACTGGCGGCGAAGCTGCTTCGCAATGCAGGCGATTTCTTCCGAAATATCGGCGCCAACACCCCCGGGATCAAGGACCAGATGGAACAGAACGCCCGCACCTATGACATCGTCGCCAACTGGCTGGAAGAAGACCCCACCGGCGAAGCCCCCATCTCCGCCGACGAGGACGAGGACGAGGACTGACGGGCGGCGGTTGTCGCATGTCTCTCTTGCCAGGGTTATAGTATCCCATCGGCAATCGATGGAGGGACGGACATGCGGAACAAGGTGGCCCTGGTAACGGGCGGGAATTCTGGGATCGGGCGGGGTATCGCCCATCGGTTCGCGCGCGAGGGCGCGGCGGTGGTAATCGCCGGGCGCAACCCGGCCAAGGGCGCGGCGGTGCTGGCGGAGTTGCAGGCGCTGGACGTCGAGGCCGCCTTCACGGCAATCGATCTGGCCGACGAGGCGGCGGTTCAGTCGCTGATCGGCGACATCGACACCCGGTTCGGCAGGCTGGACGTGGTGGTGAACAATGCCGGGCTGGGATCGCGGCGCGGCGGCGTCGAGGATACCGACGGCCCCGGCGAGCGCTGGCGCAAGATGCGCGGCCCCAATCTCGATTCCGGCTATTTCGTAACGGGCCATGCGCTGCCCCTGATGCAGCGCTCGGGCGGCGGCGCCATCGTCAATATCTCGTCCACCGCAACCCTGCACGGTAACTGGGGGCTCTATTGCATCGCCAAGGCCGCCGTCGAGGGAATGACCCGCGCCTTCGCCGCCGAGGCCGCGACCATGGGCATCCGCGTCAACTGCGTCAGCCCGGGCTGGATCACCACCGACATGGACAAGGATGCTCCCGCCTCGGGCAGCGGCGACGGATCATGGGAAATGCCGCCGTCCCTGCTGAACCGCATGGGTTCGCCGGGGGAAATCGCCGCCGCAGTATATTTCCTGGCCTCCGGCGAGGCCTCGTTCATTACCGGCCAGACCCTGATCGTCGACGGCGGCATGTCGGTAATCGACTATCCCTCGCGCCCCATGCTGGACCAGGTGGGCCATCGGTTGCAGTCGCAGCCGCGCGTTAGTTGATGGCATACCATCGTATATTATGACTCGAAATAAATAAGTAGATCGCATAGAGTGGCGGTATCCGGACGTGGGGAATTTCCGGGACCATTTATTTTCCGGGGCGCCTCCGGCCGGTTGATCAAGTAACGATAACCGAGAGGGAGATTTCCATGACCGACGTCACAATTGCGACGCTCGACGGGCGAAGCGCGACCATTTCATCCGAAACAATCGAATCACTACGCGGCGGCCTGCATGGTGCGCTCTGCCTTCCCGGCGAGGACGGGTACGACGAAGCGCGAACCCTGTGGAACGCCATGACCGACCGGCGACCGGGCGCCATCATCCGCTGCGCTGGCGCGGGCGATGTGATCCGCGGCGTCAATCTGGCGCGCGAGAACAGCCTGTTGCTGGCGGTGCGCGGTGGCGGCCACAATATCGCCGGCAACGCGGTCTGCGATGACGGGCTGATGCTGGACCTGACCAACATGAAGTCGGTCCGCGTCAATCCCGCGAACAATCATGTCCTGGTCGAACCCGGCGTGACGCTAGGCGAACTGGACCGCGAAACCCAGGCATTCGGGCTGGCGGTTCCGGTCGGCGTTAATTCGACAACCGGCGTGGCCGGGCTGACACTGGGCGGCGGTTTCGGCTGGCTGACCCGCAAGCACGGCATGACCATCGACAATCTGATCGCCGCCGACATTGTTACGGCGGACGGAAGGCTGGTTCACGCCAGCGCCGGGGAAAACGACGACCTGTTCTGGGCGATCCGCGGTGGTGGCGGCAATTTCGGCGTCGTCACATCCTTCGAGTTCCAGGCCCATCCCGTGGGTCCGGAGGTTCTATCGGGACTGATCGTGCATCCCTTCGAGAAGGCTCGCGAACTGCTGCTGGAGATCCGCGAACTGGCGATCCGGGCGCCGGACGAGCTGACCTGCTGGACAATATTGCGCAAGGCCCCGCCGCTGCCGTTTCTGCCCGAGGAATGGCATGGGCGCGAAGTCCTCGTCCTCGCGCTCTGCTATGCCGGCGATATGGCCGAGGGAGAGAAAGCGATGGCCGAGATACGGGCCCTGGGCGATCCCATCGCCGATGTGGTCTCGCCTCATCCCTGGCACGGCTGGCAGGCGGCGTTCGATCCGCTGTTGGAGCCGGGTGCGCGGAACTATTGGAAGAGCCACGATTTCCTGCGCCTCGAAGAAGAGCCGGTCGACATTTTGCTGGATGCGATAGGTAACCTGCCCGGGCCGGAATGCGAGGTTTTCATCGCCCAGGTCGGCGGCGCCATGTGCCGGGTGGCCGACGACGCCACCGCCTATCCCCAGCGCCAGGCGCATTTCATTATGAATGTGCATACTCGCTGGCAGGAGCCCGCACAGGACGCCGAGTGCATCGCCTGGGCGCGTAACCTGTTCGACGCCACCGCGCCGCATGCCACGGGCAGCGTCTATGTGAACTTCATGCCCGACGACGAGGGCGACCGGGTGGCCGGCGCCTATGGCGGTAACTATGACAAGCTGGCGCGAATCAAGGCGGCATGGGATCCGGGAAACCTGTTCCGCATGAACCATAACATCCAGCCGGCCGAGGTGACGGAAACCGTGGGCTGAGGGCAACGGGTAAGGGCGGGGGAGTTTCCTCCCCCGCCCTAAAAGGCAAACCCGTGCGCCGAAGGATCAGGCCGCCTTGACGTCGGCAATGAAGCTTTCGATCGTGGTGCGGAGTTGCTCGGCCTGCTGGTTCAGTTCCGATGAGGCCTGCAGCACCTGGGTCGAGGACGAGCCCGTTTCCTGGGCGGCCCGGCTGACGCCGCCGATGTTGGCCGACACCTCGTCGGTGCCTTGCGCCGCTTGCTGAACGTTGCGATTGATTTCGCGGGCGGCGACAAGAAGGGGAAAGCCGGCCTTTTCCAGGGAAGATGCGTCGGCTGTAATAACCTTCAACTCTTTTCCCTAAAGCAACTGCAGCCCCTCAAATACGGTGCCCCTCGCGGACCCGATCAACGCGATCAGAAAGACCAGCACGAGAACAACATTGCCTTTAAGCGTCATATGCGAAAATTCCCAAATGAATGCCTCTGCTCAATCTCCAAGGCAAAACCTGTAGTTATTGCCGCGCCCGTTTACCACCTCCTTCAGTAGGATTATATGGTTTAAATCCGGTAAATACGAGCGTGATTATGAACCAGCCGGCGGAGGCGAAGGGCGGCGGCGAGACTGGCCCGCCGCCCCCCTTCTGGCCGCATGGCTGCAGCTATGGGCAAGCTGAACAAAGCGGCCTTTCCCATGTACGCGACCGTGATTCCATGCGACGGCACATATACATTAGAATAATTTAAGCAAGGTAAAGACAGGGGGCGTCGTCTGCCCGTGTCATTACAGCTTTCGGGGGCCGTATCCCCCGCCACCTGGCAATTCCAGGATTACCGCATCGCCGGCGGGCACGATCTGCTTGCCCTTGCCCTTCAGTTTCGCGCCGGAGGTCAGCCGGAGGCCGCCCGCCGCGCCGTCCGCGCCGCCATTGCGGCCGCGCGCCGGGTTGTCGATGCGGTCGAACAGGGCGAAAATCGCGAAAGGCGCGCCCTCGGCATGGGCGATTTCGATCACCTGGCCGTCGCCGCCCCTGTATTCGCCGGCCCCGCCGGAGTCCGGCCGGTATTCCTTGCGCCGAAAAATCAGCGGCGAGATTGATTCGGTGATCTCGACGGGCGTATTGCGCACGCCCGAGGGGAAGGCGGTGGCGCTGAGCCCATCCTTGCCGGGCCGCGCGCCTGTGCCGCCGGAATGGAAGATGGTGACCGAGAAGGGCTGGGCATCACCGTAATCATGCTCGCCGGTGATGCCGCGCCCGCCTGAAAGCATCGGGTTCCACAGGCTGGAGGCGCCCTCGGCCGGGGCGATACCCGATTTGGCCTTTTCCAGGCAGCCCAGCACAACGTCGGGCAGCATCTGGCCGGTGACGTGCCGGATATTGACCGCGGCCGGCCGGGGCGCGTTCAGGATGCTGCCCTCGGGCGCGGTTACCCGGATAACGCCCAGCGAGCCCGTATTGTTCGGGATCATGTTGCCGACGACGCAGCGGATGCCGAACGAGGTATAGGCCTGTGTATAGGTCAGCGGCGAGTTGATGCCATGGGACGACATTTCAGTGGTACCGTCAAAACTCACCTCGATCGTGTCGGGTTTGATTTCCAGCCGCGCGCGGTAGGTTACAGGGCGGTCGTATCCGTCCACCGTCATCTCGTTCTCATAAACACCCGCCGGCAGTTTTGCGATCTCCTTGATCATGGCCGCGCGCGAGGTCTCGATGATACGGTCGCCGATGCCCTCCACGTCGTTCATGCCGAACTCATCCATCAGCGAGACCAGCCGACGCCCCCCAACCGCGTTGCAGGCGGTAAGCGAATAAAGGTCGCCGACCACCTGGACCGGCTCGCGCACATTGGCGCGCACGATTTCCAGCACGGTCTCGTTCGCCGCGCCGCGCTTGAACAGCGGCAGGATGGGAATGCACAGCCCTTCCTCGTAGACCTGCCCCGCGTCCGGCCCGAAACCGGCGCCGCCGATATCGACCACATGCACCGTCGAGGCGAACAGCGCCACCGGCTCGCCGCCCCGGAAGGCCGGCGTCACCACGGTGAAATCATACAGATGGCCGGTGCCCATCCAGGGATCGTTGGTCAGGTAAACATCCCCTTCCTCCATGGTCTCCGCCGGGTATTTCTCCAGAAAGAAATTGACCGAGGCCGCCATCGCGTTGACATGGCCCGGGGTGCCGGTCACCGCCTGGGCCAGCATGCGGCCAGACAAGTCGAACACGCCGGCCGACAAATCGCCGGCCTCGCGCACGGTGGTGGAGAAGGCAGTGCGAATCAGCGCCTGTGCCTGTTCCTCGACGATGGCGATAAGCCGGTCCCAGATCACCTGATCGCGGATGCCGCTGGCTGTTGCGCCCGCCGTGGGCCGCGCACCGGCCGCGTCGCGCTCCAGCACCAGATCGCCGCGGCCGTTGACGCCGACAGTAAATCCGCCTGGGACGATCGTGGTCGTCTGGTCCTCGCCGATCGCCGCCGGGCCTTCGAGCCGGCAGCCCGGACCCAGAGCCGGCCGCTGGTAAAGCGCCGCGGAGACGGCGTCTCCAGCACCCGGGAACCGTATATCCCGGGCGCCATCGGCGCTGGCAACTGTATCAGCGGCCTCGGCAATCTTTTCGCTTATGTCCGGCAGGGGCGCCGACACCGTCGCCGACCAGGTCAGCACCTCGATATCCAACCCCGGCACGGTGCGGCCATATTGGCGCTCGTAATCACGTTCGAAGGCGTCCCGGATCGATTCGTCGGCGCCCGGCGCAAATTCCCATTCCGGCAGCGCCACCTTGATCTCGTGGCCCTGGCCGACATAGCGGGCATAGGCGAACCGGGTCTCCCGCAATTCCGCCTCGACCGCGCCCATGCGCACCACGGCGACCGCCTCCTCGCGCATGTCGGAAAATAGCTCGTTGACCACGCCGGCGTCGAAATCCGACAGCCGCATATAGCGGCTGCGCACCACCTCGTAAGCGATCGGCGCCAATAGCATGCCAACCGCCGAGCCGACCCCCGCATTGGCCGGCACGACCACCCGGTCGATGCCCAGCTTCTCGGCCAGGCGCGCCGCATGCAACGGCGCCGCGCCGCCGAACGCGATCATCGCCCGCCCGGCGACCTCCGTCCCGCGCTCCACCGCATGAACCCGCGTTGCCGAGGCCATGTTCTCATCGACGATCTCGATCACGCCTTCCGCGGCCGCCACCGCATCCATATCCATCGGCTTGCCCACATTGGCCAACAGCGCCGCGCGCGCGGCGGCGGCATCCAGCGTCATCGTTCCCCCGGCGAAGCCTTCAACATCGATACGACCCATCGCCAGATTGGCGTCGGTGACGGTGGGGCGCGCGCCGCCCTGCCCATAGCAGGCAGGCCCCGGCTCCGCGCCGGCGCTGTGCGGACCCACCTGGATGCGGCCCAGCGCATCCACCCCGGCAATCGACCCGCCACCGGCGCCGATCTCCACCATCTCTACGACGGGGATCTTCACCGGCATGCCGCTGCCCTTCATGAAACGGTGGGCGCGGTCCACCTCGAAGCTGCGGCTGAGCATCGGCTCGCCGTCGTCGATCAGGCAGATCTTGGCGGTGGTGCCGCCCATGTCGAAACTGAGAACACGGGGCTCGTTGAGGCTTCGGGCAATATGCGCGGCCAGAATGGCGCCGCCGGCCGGGCCCGACTCCACCAGCCGCACCGGGAATTGTTGCGCCGTCGGTATGGTCACCAGATTACCGCCCGAGGTCATCATCAGGCAGGGGCAGGCAAAGCCGGTCTCCGTCAACCGCGCCTGCACGTCCTCCAGATAGCGCGCCATCAACGGCTGTACATAGGCGTTTGCGCAGGCCGTGGACTGGCGTTCATATTCGCGGATTTCCGGGCAAACTTCGGACGACAGCGTGATCCACAGGTCAGGCAGCCTCGCGTGCAGAATTTCGGCGACGCGCTGTTCGTGGCTCGGGTTGGCGTATGAATGCAACAGGCCGATCGCCACCGACTGAACGTCCGCATCCCGCAACGCCGGCACAAGCGCCTCCACCGAGTCGCCATCCAGTGGCGTCAGCACTTCACCCAGGAAATCCACCCGCTCGGTGACCGGCAGGCGCAACTCACGCGGCGCAAGTGGCGGGCGGCGCTCGGCGTTTATGTCATACTGGTCGAAGCGGTTCTCATAGGCCATTTCCAGCGAGTCGCGGTGGCCGTCGGTGACAATCAGCGCCGTCTTGGCCCCATTGCGCTCGATCAGCGCGTTGGTAGCCAGCGTCGTCCCATGGATGATCAGCGAGACCTGGCCCGCGTCCGCTCCGGTCTCCGTCATCACCTGGCTAATGCCAGCCATGAAGCCATCGGCCGGATTGCCCGGCGTCGTCAACACCTTCACGCCATGATGCGCGCCGTCGCGCTCCAGGACCACATCGGTAAAGGTGCCGCCGATATCGACGGCGAGTCGCGCCTCGGTCATCCGTACTTCCCCCCGTCCGCTGATTCGAGTCCGAATATTTTTAACAGGCGCGGAAGCACCGGGGAAGCCCGACTCCGTCCCCGCGCCCCCCTGCGACCTCTCGCCGCCATGCCGGTGCGCTGGTTTTGCTTGCAAATTTAAGCGATTGCGGCCATATAGAACCTCATCAGCACGCGCGCCGCCCTTGGGGGCGGCATACTTCTAGGAATATTTGGTGAGCTGAGAGCCTTTCGCCAGGGCAGGCGCAGGCGTTTGTCCGCGCGAGTTGCGTTTTAGACAGCCACGACGGCCCTACGCACTGATATGAACCAATTTATTTTAAAGAATAGATGCAAAGAGCATGACTGACAGAAAATCCCGGAGCGATTTTGCCGACGAGGCACCCTCCGACGAAGAAATCGACGCAGCGGCGGCAAGGCTCAGCGAAGCCTGGTCCCGCGAGCCGGATACACATCGCGTCACCGAGACCGGCCAGATTCTGCAAACGCTGGAAAAAGGCAGATCGAACATGGTGGCGGTAGAGGTAAAGCGGTCGCGCCGCATTCCTCGAAAAACCTGACACGGGCACGCCCACGACAAGATGCGAACGGACTACGTTATGACAAGAAAAGAGAATACCATGAGCCTGGACACGGAAGGGTCGGAAACGTCGGCCAACGAAAACAGCGAAACCGCTGCCAGCCCGCTTCACAAAGAAAAGCATCGCCGCTGCCTCGTCTGCAGCGAGGACTTCGTCAGCGCCTGGGCGGGCGAGCGCGTCTGCAAGAAATGCCGTTCCAGCACCGCCTGGCGGCAGGGCTAAGCGCGCCCTAACGCATAAGTTTTAGACCGCATATGCGGTCTTGATACCCCTAACCCCGCCCGATAAACGGCATCTTTGTCGCCATGATGGTCATGAACTGGATGTTCGCATCCAGCGGCAGGTTGGCCATGTGGACAACGGCGTCGGCGATATGCGCCACGTCCGTCGTCGGCTCCGGCTTCATCGAGCCGTCGGCCTGGGGCACGCCCTTTTCCATCGCCCTGGTCATCTCGGTGGCCGCGTTGCCGATGTCGAGTTGGCCGACCGCAATGTTGTATTTCCGCCCATCCAGCGAGCAGGACTTGGTAAGCCCCGTAATGGCATGCTTGGTGCTGGTGTAGGGCGCCGAATTCGGGCGCGGCGCGTGGGCGGAGATCGAGCCGTTATTGATGATCCGCCCGCCCATCGGGTCGCGCGCCTTGAAGGCGCGAAAGGCCTCCTGCGAGCAGTAGAAAAAGCTGGACAGGTTGATGTTCACCGCGCCCTGCCATTGCTCCGGCGTCAGGTCCTCGAATGGCACCCCGGGCGTAAAGATGCCCGCATTGTTGAACAGCAAATCGATCTGCCCGAAATGCGCTTGCGTTTTGGCGAAGAGATTGGCGCAGCCTTCCGGCGTGGTGAGGTCGCCCGGCACGGCCAGCCCCCGTGCGCCGTCGTCGCCGGCCAGCGCCAGCGTCTCGTCTAGCGCATCCCCGCGCCGCCCGCCGATGGCGACCGACCAGCCATCCTTCAACAATGCAATGGCCGATTCCCGCCCGATGCCCGCGCTGCCGCCGGTGACGACGGCGACCTTGTCCATGGAGGCCATTTCTTTCTCCCTATATGGCGTGAATTCCGGTGATCTTCATAGCGGCGCGGGACCGCTCGCGCAACGTGGCGCGATACATTTGCACCGCCATGCGCTAAGATAAATGTTGTCGGCCCCCGCGGGAAACAGCGATGAGCGAAGACCATCCCCTGCCCGAAATAGACGCAGCCACGGCGAAGACCTGGCTTGACGCGCGCGAGGCCGTTCTGCTGGACGTGCGCGAGGCCAACGAGTTCGAGTTCGAAAACGTGCCGGGCTCGCTGTTGCTGCCGTTGTCGTTCCTGGATGCCGCGACCTTCCCACCGATCACCGACCGTAAGCTGATCGTCATGTGCGCCATCGGCAAGCGCTCGGCCGCGGCCCAAAAACAGCTCGCGGCAAGCGGCATCCCTAATCTGTATAATCTGACCGGCGGCATCGACGCCTGGAAAAAGGCCGGCTACGACACCCAAGGCGGTATATATGAGGCACTGGATTTCAGTATCTGAGGCGCGGTGTCTTCAGCTTGCCCTCGGCGATGACCACGCCAAACAGATTCTCCGCGTCGCCGATCATGTAATAACCGCGATACAAATCCCGCGGCACGGCTTGCGGATCGCGCTTTAGCGAGTTGCCACCACGCGCTGTGATGATTGCGGATGTTGGGGCAGGCGAAAAATGCCGGTTACGACGCGCTGCGACATCACATACGATATACTGGTCTCCGGATGGGCGGTAAAAGCGCCAGTTTTATAATGGAACATAGACCATATAAGGTCCGGATTTCTCGAGCAGCCGATAACGGGTCTGGACGGCTTCGGTGAAAGCCGCGAAAAAACGCTCCCGATGCGTCGTTGATCCGATTTCCGACGTCAGTATGATCATTGTCACGTCACCGCGCCGCAGGCTGTCGATCAGCGGCGCCGGATTCCATTTTCCCTCCGATACCAGTTGGGTCATGATGAAGGGCTGATAAAGCAATGGCTTGCCAGCCTTGTACAACAGCACCATGTCTTCCGAAATTACCGGACCGTTGACGGTTGCAGCAAGTTCCAGGACTCGCCGCATCGCGGGAACACTTTTCTCATCCGGATACACATGCCTGAAGCCTGCATTGATGCTCGCTTGCCAGATGAGGGCAAACAGACCCAGGATAATCAGGCGGCGATGCCTGACGTATTCCGGGCCCAGGCCCTTCGTACGCACAAAGGTCGCGGTGCGCCCAGCGACCACGCCGAGCAGGAGCGCACCGGCCGCTTCGAATTCCATGAAATAGTTGTACCCCGCGCCGGACTTCAGGGATGCAGCAACATTCAACAGGCTGGCGGCCATAAAACCGGAAAACAAGACCACGGGAATATCCAGGCCGTCCGATCGGTCGCCGGGGGTATTGTTCAGGCGTTGGTGGCGCCGCCAGAGCAGGTAAACCGGGCCACAGAGCAAAAATAGAACTTCCGCCAGCCTCCAGGTGAACATCTGCAACACCCTGACGCCGAGCAGCTCCCACTGGTATTCATTGAGATTATAGTAAAACGTATGCAAAAAAAACTGCCCGTCGGAGGTTATATGGAGAACCGAAAGCGCAATCAGGCCCGCCAGAACCGAAATCGCAAAGGCGGCATAGGTTCGCCGCCTGTCGAGGAGAAATGCTGTCGCGAAGGTTCCGATTGCCGCCGCAATCATGTTCTGCTTCGTGAACGCGGCGAGAACGAATACCAGTCCGAACAGGTAAGCCAAGCTTCGCCGGCGGATAGACAACACGAAGAGCTGCATGCCCAAGAGCCCCAGCATCAGGGCTAGCGTGTCCACTCGCGCCGTGACCGACCATGAGGTTATGCTGTAGTGGTTCAGGAAGAACAGGGCGGCGAGCGCGCCGCCGAATGCACGCGCGCCAAGGGAATGGTCTCGGCCCAGTGATCCATATACCAGCGTGAAGATCAACAAACTGCTGCCCAATCCGGCGAGAAACGACACCAACCTGCTGGCGATCAACGGGTCGTTGACAAGTGCAGTCATGAACCAGGTCGTCAAGTGGAAGACAGGCGGATAATTGCTGACTGCATAAGATGGGGCCGCAATCGCGTGATATATGGTTTCGCCGCCGCCAAGGGCGGCAATCTGGTACAAAATCGGCCCTTCGCCATAATCAAGGATGATGGGAAGCGGTATGAGGGCCATGGAGCGGTCCAGATAGGCGACAATACTGACTATCTGGACGACAAGGGTAAAGCCGGCCACGAATATCATGTTCATGGTGGCAGTTTGGTGTTTGGACATTTGCTGGGGATGTGTGTTCTTAGTCAAAGGGAGGCCTTTTTACCTTGAATAGTATCAAGATCGCCTCCGAAAGCTCTATGCATAGCGTGGCCGGGACGGTTGATACGAATGTTATGACATTCATTAAAATCGTTGGGCGGGCTATCATTTTTTGATATCTTCAGGTTGTGTAGTTGCGTAACATGATCAGCTATCAAGGGCAAGTAAAAATAGATAATATATCTGTTATGACAGCCGACAGTGGTATCAGCCGGCCTGCTTCACCCGCAAATTCGCCGTCGCATCATCATCCACCTTACCCTCTGCCACGACCACGCCGAACAGATCCTCCGCCTCGCCGACCGTGTAGTAGCCGCGATACAAGTCGCGCAGCACGGCTGCCGGATCGCGTTTCAACGGGTTGCCGAAACCGCCGCCGCCGGGGGTGGAGACGTGGACGCGGTCACCCTCGGCGATCTGGATGTCCTGGTCCTTGGACAGATGCGGCGGGATGTAGTCGGGTTGGCCGGCGCGTTCAATGCGCACCTTGTTTGGTCCGCCGTCGCTACCGCCAAGCGCGCCCTGGGGGCCATAGCGGCCATGATCCATGACAAAGGAAGCGCGGGCCTTTCCACGGCGGATATTCACAGTGTAATTGACGCCGAAGCCGCCGCGATGCTCGCCGGCGCCGCCGGAACCTTCATGCAACGAATATTCCTCGATCAGCACCGGATATCGCTGCTCCACCACCTCGATCGGCGTGGTTTTGGAAATGCCGATGGTCGAACAACCGTTCGACAGCCCGTCGCCATCCAAGCTGCCGCCATAGCCGCCGCCGGAAATCAGATACAGCACGTAGCCCTTGCCGGTCTTCGGGTCGTGGCCGCCCAGCGCGAAGTTGCCGCTGGTGCCGGCCGGCGCGGCGAACAGCTGGTCGGGCAGCGCCGGGGTCAGCGCCGCGAACACGGCCTCGGCGATGCGCTGGCTGACCTCGGCGGCACAGCCCGACACGGGCCGCGGATAATGCGCGTACAGGAACGTTCCCTCCGGGTCTTCAATATCCAGCGGCGCGAAGGTGCCCGCATTGATCGGGACCTCAGGGAAGATATGCTTCATGGCCAAATACACCGACGACCGCGTGGTTGCAATCACGCTGTTCATCGGCCCCAGGCAGGGCGGGCTGGATCCCGACATATCGAAATGCAGGCCGGTGTCCCGCTTGGTGATTTTCATGTCGATCTTCAGCGGTTCGTCGACGATGCCATCGGAATCCACATAGGATACACCATGATACTCGCCATCCGGGATGGTGGCGATTTTCGCGCGCATCTGCTGTTCGGCGCGGGCGCGCAGTTCGATTATACAGGCCTCGACCGTGTCTCTGCCGTAACGGTCCAGCAGCGCGGTAAAGCGCCGCTCGCCCACGGTCAGCGCCGCGGCCTGCGCCTTGATGTCGCCGATGCGCTGATCGGCGATACGGATGTTGGACAGGATGATGGAGAGAATTTCCTCATCCATCACGCCTTCCTTGAACAGTTTCACCGGCGGCAGGCGCAGCCCCTCCTGCTCCGACTCCGTCGCCTGGGCCGAGAAACCACCCGGCACCATGCCACCGGTATCCGGCCAGTGCCCGGTATTGGCCAGCCAGGCGAATATCTCACCCTCATAGAAGAACGGCTTGGCGAAACGCACGTCCATAAGGTGGGTGCCGCCCATATAGGGATCGTTGACGATATACATATCGCCGGGCTTCAGGTCTTTCGCGCGCTCGATGACCGCGCGCGTGCCGAACTGCATGGTGCCCACGAACACCGGCAGCCCCAAATCTCCCTGCGCGATCAGCGCCCCGTCGTCGCGGTGATAAATCCCGTCCGACCGATCCAGCGCCTCGGAAATAACCGGACTGAAGGCGGCCCGCACGAAGGCCAGGTCCATCTCGTTGCAAACCTGCTGCAACCCGGCCTGAACGACCGCGAGGGTGACGGGATCGATAGCGAGGCTGACAGTCACGGAGGTTATCCCTGTTTGTTGCGCGTTTTCAATTTACCGACGCCCATATGCGCCACCCATAGAGAGACGCCGGCGGGCGCAGGCATAAGTGGTCAACCGGACCCCGGACAGCTTCTTTCCCAATGCTCCTCGCTAACGGAGATATGGTTGAACGGCTCCGGACGGGGCGCGAAGTAGTTATTGCTTTCCAGGATAGGCAGATCCGTCCCGAAATATGTATTGAAGACCAGCCGGTACAGATTAACGAGGTTGAAATCCTTGCCAAGGCTGGACTGCAACTGACCGTCGCTGGAATAAACCGCAAGCAGTGGCGAGAATCGCTCTTTTGCGCAGGTTTTATCGAGAAACTTGTGATCCACATACAAGCCGCCCCCATGGTCGCCATGGACGATCACGATTTTCGGGTCCGGCAGTTCCTTAATCAGGCGGAGCAGATATTTACCAGTTTCAGCGTTTATAAAACGCAGCTTTTCGAGATAACCCTCTTTGTATTCCGCCCGCAGGCCCTCTACGCCGTTGTGGAAATTAGTCGCGTCCGACAGCCTGTCCGCGAGCCTTATCGTCTTCCGCCGTCCGCCATCCCGCGAAACATCGAAAGGAGGGTGCGGAGCAAGCTGGTGGGTAAACAAAAAGAACGGGCGTTCCAGCGTTTGCGTGAATGGCGCGCTATAGGCGTCGCGTATCAAGGATACCGAATAGCTTTCCCGCGGATCGAGAGAGTCAAATCTATGCGCTATAAGACGTAGCGCGCTTTCCTCGAAGGCCGCCCGCTCAAAAGGTGTCAATTCGAACCATGGCCTGGGGGCGAACATGTCATGGCGCCCGATATCCATCGGCGTGTACTCGGTGTGGGTGGCGCCGATCCGGTACCCCATCCGGGTGAGAGCCGTAAATGTCGAATTGTTCAGAAATTGCTCTTTTATCCGCATTCGGTAGCTGCTCTCGGTGATGCTCTCCCCCTCGTCGAACCGGTGCAGATAAGTCCCGTCGAAGATGCTGCGCATCACCAGTTGCGTCTGATTGTAGGGGACTGTCGCCCCTTCGGCGACGGCAAAGCCTAGGCCCCTTATTTGGTCCAGAAAGTCCGTGTTGTCGAAACCGTATTGTTCGCGGAGGACATCCGTCCTTGCATAGCCGTCGAGTGTGATATGATAGATGTCAGGCTTGACTTTCGTCGCCTTGGCGCTGGCGAATATATCCGGTGGCGTGGGGTTTCCCTCCTCGTTTCCAATCTGGTCAAAGCCCCAGGTTACCAACATAACCAGCAGCAGAGATACCGCCCAGACATTCGCCGCAATCGTCACGACAGGGGAAATTCTATAAAGCGTCGAGGCTACGGCGACGGCTGCAAAAATGGCTAACAGGAGGCCCTCCGGGCTGACGGCAAAACCCGTCGCCACGTCGAGAATCAAGACTATCAATTCCGCGGCGCCACCGCCGAACGAGAGCACCAGTAGGAACTGGGCTGCCAGAAATGCTCCGCGATGCCGGTTTCGCAACATTAAACCAAGGACGTAGGTCAGCAGAGCGGCGACTAAAATGCAGAAGACAACCGGCCTAACGATCATGCCCATATCCGGGTAAGTAGCTTGATTTTTCGCAAATATACTCAGTACCAGGAGGCAGGCTACGACCAGGGGATAGGTCGGAAATTCCCAGAATTTCTGCCATGTACCGAAGGGCGAAGACTCTTTGCTTATATGCTTGTCAGGCGAGACGTTCATACCAGACGAGCCTTCTGCCAGATTGCGATACCCGTTGTTCGCGGACAATCCGGGCGCGGGTCTTCAAATGATCGGAGAATAATTCGTAGCTGTAGCCATCGAATATATCGTCGCGCAGCATCAGCATGCGCTGGATCATCGGGTCGTCTTTCGGGACGAATTCGATGACGCCTTGCGGCGCCATGCCGACCAACCAATCCACGACGTCGGGCAGAGGGACGTTCTTGCCGATCGCCAGATGGTGCACCAGCGCCAGGGCCAACAGGCCATCTGCGCCCCCCCGGCCGTCGAGACCGTCCCGTTCGCACTGCTTCCAGCCCTGATCGGGGCTCGGGTTGGTGGCGTCCTGAAACAGCGGCAGAAAATTAAGATTTCGGTCGCGGGAGCGCTTGAAAGCTGCGTCCAGTGCGCCCTGATCGAAATCGAAGCCAATTACCGCTTCGGCCCCGGCGGTTAGCGCGACCTCGCTGAATTCACCTGTATTGCATCCGAAATCCCACAACATTGAAGGCTGGACTGCTTTTGCAAATTCGCCGACGAACTCTTTTTTTGCCTGCTGTTCGTCATCGGTGTAACTGTGGGTGCCGACGTAGTCCTGCCACACGGTCGCCCCGCTTCCCGCGGGTTTCAGGCCGGCGATCCATCCGCGCAGTTGATGAAGAATTCCAAGATAGCCAGTCATCGAAAGTTTCCCGCTCTTCAATGATTTGGCCTTGTCCTGCGATACACTCGTCGCCTGAAACTTGCTCTGCAACCCGACATGCGCAAATACGCGGGGTGAAATCTTTTTATACCAAGGCAACAGGCGGACGATATCCGAAGCCGCTATCCCTTCCGGGCTGCCTCGATACCACGCATTATGCGCAACCCCGGTCAGGGCACGAAGCAAGAGCGGGTTGAGGAACTGATCGCAAAACTGCCTGTAGCCCGCCCAATACTCGCCTTCCCTGTATCGCCTCAGCGACAACAGATCGATGAAAACCGGCTGACTGCCCCGAAATTGAACATTAAACGCCGTAGCGTCCGACAAGGTCATGCCATGTGCGACCAATTCGATATTCAGGTCCAGGTGCAGTAGTGCCGCGGCTTTCAGGGCTGAAAACGGCCACTCGTACGGGTATGAGATGAAGGGAAGGCGGGTATGCTCGACAGCCATGACAGCGCCCGGAATATCGTCGAGTCCGGCTTCCGCGAGGGTGACCTCGTCGGAGGATATGAGAATCCCCTTGTCCGCCAAACTTTGCAGAACGCCGCTGTCAAGGGCGAAGCCATACTCCTCGCGCGCCCTTTCCGTGATCGTTCGGAATATCCGGCCGTTCGATTCATATACGTGACCGGAAGGGTCGCGGAACGATGCTCTATTGCGCTCAGCCACGGCTCACTTGTCCGTCTGATCTCGCTGCGCCTGTTTGTCCTCTATTTTCTTCTCCAACCCCAGAAAAATTTTTATTTTGTGCCAGTAAATTCGAATGGTAAACAACGCTCCGACAATGCCGCCGATGATAGCCTGCAACAGCAACCCGGCCGTGCCAGGATCGATATAGGCATGAGCTGGGAGCGTAATGGCGACCAGCATCAGCAATCCGATCAGAGTAACTTTTGCATATTTCATATGTATATTCTTTGTCGGAAAATATTAAATCTACTATTGTAGGTATCATCCGGCGCAACAGCCGGTCAACCTTTAGCGTTTGCCGCCGCGATCGGTTTACCGCTGGCGCCGCCATCACCCTTCTCCCCCAACATTCACCACCAGATTGCCCATACCATCGGCCTCGGCCACGCATCCCGGCTCGATCACACTGGTGGTGTCCATTTGCTCGACGATTGCCGGGCCGTCGATCCGGGCGCCGGCGCCTATATCCGATCGGCGGTAGATTGGAGTATCCGTCCAGCCACCGCTGAACCACACCCGCCTTGTCGCCGTCGCCTGGGGCGCGCCATTCGCCCCACCGGCCGCCAGTGCCGAAATATCCACCTTGGCGCGTTTGCCGATGACGGCGCTGTGCAGGTTCACCAGCACCGGGCGGATTTCCGGCAGTTCCACGGCGAAACGATCCCAGTAGGCCGTCTCGAACAATTCCCGCAATTCCTCGCGCGTGACCTCCGGGCCGGGGATCGGCACGGTCATGATATGGCTCTGGCCCTGAAACTGCATGTCGGCGTCGTGGACATAACGCAAATCCTCGACTTCGATGCCCTCGCCCTCGATGGTCTCGCGGCCTTGCGCCATCTGGGCCCCGATCAGGCGCTTGACCTCGTCCATGTCCAGCGCGTCGACCGGCATATTGATGGTGTTGACGTAGTCTTGGCGCAAATCAGCGACGACACAGCCGATTGCGTTGGTGATGCCCGGGCGCGCCGGGATCAGCACCTTCGGAATCCCGAGTTCGCGCGCCAGCGCCACCGCATGCAACGGCCCAGCCCCGCCGAACGCGAACAGCGCGAAATCGCGCGGGTCGTGGCCCCGGGCAAGGCTGACCATGCGCAGCGCCCCGGCCATGCGGGCATTGGCGATCTGGATAATAGCGGACGCGGCCCCGTCGGCGTCCAGGCCCAGCGGCGCGCCAATCTGTTCGCCGATGGTTGCTTGCAGAGCCTCCAGCGTAACCGGATTATCCACCGACAGCAGGGCTTCCGGGTTCAGCCTTCCCAGCGCCAGATTGGCGTCTGTGATAGTCGGCCGGTCGCCGCCCCGGCCATAGCAGATCGGCCCCGGGATGGCGCCCGCGCTTTCCGGCCCTACCTGCAGCAGCCCGGCCTCATCTACCCGCGCGATGGAGCCGCCGCCGGCGCCGATGGTGTGCACATCGACCATCGGCACATGGATCGGCATGGCGTATTCCAGCTCCAGCTCGGAACTCACCTGCGGGATGCCGTCGCGGATCAGCCCGACGTCACAGCTGGTGCCGCCCATGTCGTAGGTCATCAGGTCGGGATAGCCCGTGCCCACGCCGCCATGGGCCGCCGCCATCACGCCGCTGGCCGGGCCCGACATCACCGTGTTCACCGCATGGTCGGGCACCAGCCCGGCGGTCACCGTGCCGCCATTGCCCTGCATCACCAGCAGGTCGTGGCGGTAACCCTTGTCGGCCAACTCATCCGTCAGGCGGTTGATATAGGCGTGCAGAATCGGCTGGACGCTGGCATTTACCGCCGCCGTCACGCCGCGCTCATATTCCCGGTATTCCGACAGGATGGCGTGGCCGCGGGTGATGAAACCGTTGGGCCAGACATGCGCCGCGATCTCGGCCGCGTGGTTTTCATGCACCGGGTTACGATAGGCATGCAGGAAATGGATGACCAGCGCCTCGCAGCCGCGCTCCAGCAGGAATTCGCAGGCGGTGCGCACGTCGTCGGCGTCCAGCGGCGTCAATACCTCGCCGTCTGCATCCATCCGCTCATTGACCTCCATGCGCAGCTCGCGCGGGATCAGCGGCACGAACTGACCCTTCAACCCGTATGCTCGTGGCCGGGTGCGCCGGCCCAGCTCCAGCACGTCGCGGAAGCCCCGCGTGGTGATCAGCCCGACCCTGGCCAGCTTGCGTTCCAGCAGCGCGTTGGTGGTTACCGTGGTGCCGTGGACGATGGTGGCTACATCGGCCAGCGACGCGCCGGTCTCGGCTATCGCGGCCAGCACGCCAAAGGCCTGGTTTTCCGGGGTGGACGGCACCTTGGCGATGCGCGGCTGTCCGTCGGCGCCCAGCAACACCAGGTCCGTGAAGGTCCCGCCCACATCGACACCGATAATATGCCCCGCCATGACCCCCGTCCGAATGCATCCCGATAGATCGTTCCGCCTATCCATAGCGCATCGGACAGGCGCGCGTCAGCAATTCACTAATGTAAAATCTAGCGCAGTAATATACGGCTCGCAAATTGTTTGTATGCAAGCAAACTGATCTGATTTTCCCATTTCCCGCCAAACATACTTAACAGGCTATATGTTCTGCGATAGAGATATATTGCATACTCATAAAAAGGGAGAGAATCATGGCTGACGTATTGAAGGAAGTTCTGGCTGCGAACAAGAAGTACGCCAAGGACTTTGGCGACAAGGGCAAACTCGCGATGCCGCCGGCACGCGGGTTCGCCATCCTTACTTGCATGGATGCACGGCTCGATCCGGCGCAATATGCGGGACTTGCCGAAGGCGACGCCCATGTGGTCCGCAACGCCGGCGGGCGTGCCAGTGACGACGCCATCCGCTCGCTGGTGATTTCGTACAAGCTGCTGGGAACGCGCGAGTGGTTCGTCATCCACCATACCGACTGCGGCATGGAAACCTTTACCGACGACATCATGCGCGGGCTGCTGGCCAAAAGTCTGGAGACCTCGAAGATCGGCAAGGCGGGCTGGCGGGATGTCGGCAAGGGGCCTGGCTCGACGGAAGGGAACTATATCGACTGGCTGACCATCAGCGACAACGCCAAGAGCGTGGTCGCCGACGTGACCCGCATTCGAAACCATCCACTGGTGCCGCGTAACATCCCGATCTACGGCTATATCTACGACGTCAAGAACGGCAAACTGGTCGAGATCAAGGAAGCGACCAAGATCGGCAAGGCCGGCAAGAAGCCTTGATTTAAGAGGCGGGGCGAAGCGCCGTTCTTCCCGTAAGTTGGTCGGCAACAGACGTCGGGCGTAAGAGTTCTGTCTTACGCCCCGGTCCGGTGCGCGGCGTTGCGCAGCATTTCCAGTGCCTCTTCGGCCTCCGGGGAGGCCCTGTCGTTTGTCAGGATCGTGAAGGTACAGAGCAACTTGCCGACCATTACCGCGCCCTGCATCAGATAGAGATATTCGCCCGGCGCCGGCGTGCGACCTACCAGGGAACTGTCCGTGGCGGAAAACATGAACCCGACCTTGCCGCCGCCAATTGGTTCAATCGTCAGTTGGTCCTCGGCCGCGCCGGGCGCGATTTCCGCGGCGCTCGACTCCACGATGCCGCGAACGCCGCCGGGTGTGCCGAAATCCGGCGCGGCGCCGGGCCCGGCCCAGACCGGTGTGATCAGCAGAATGAAGCGGTCGCTGCCTTCCTGCTGTATCGCAACGGTTGGCGGCGTATCGCTGCCTGACGAGCCAACCTCCGTCGACCAGCCCTGTGGCAGGTCTATCGCCAGGATTCCTGCTTCGCCAAGATCCAGCGAGAATTCGTCGCCCAGCGCCTGCCCGGCCGATGGGGCCAGCAGGAATAGCGCGATAACAAGCATTCCGAATGTGCGCACGGTCATGTTTTTGTTCCTTCCCTGTCAAACCATAGCGCGAAATCCTTAACGGCGCCTTGCCTCGATGGAATTCGCGCGCCTCGCTATCGCCGCAAGGGTTTCCTATATGTTACAGGACTGGCGGAAACGCATGGGACGAGGGCCGGAACGGGCGGCGATGAAAAAACGGGAAACCATGGTTGTTCTGGGCCGCATCGGCCGGGCGTTGCGCCGCGTCTGGCATGCGGAACATTCGCTATCGGCGCGGTCGCGGGGGCCGGACCGGCTAATGGATGTCGCGTTGGCCGCCGGCCTGGTGCTGTTCGCCATGGGCATCACGCTGCCGGTGATGACGGTGACCGAACTCTGGGTGTTTGAGAACGAGTTCTCCATAATCGGTGGAATCCGGAAGCTCTGGTTTGAGGGCGAGCCTTTGCTGGCCGGCGTGGTCGCCGCCTTCTCCATCGCCTTTCCGGTGATCAAGATCACGCTGGCCTGGGGGATCTGGCACCATGCCGACGCGACGCGCCCCCATTTCCGACTGTTCATGAAGCTGCTGGTCATCAGCGGCCGCTGGTCGATGGCCGACGTCTTTATCATCGCCACAGCCATCATGATCGCCAAGATCGCCGGCTTCGCCGACGCGACCTCGGAACCCGGCCTGTATTATTTCATGGGGTCGCTCGCCCTGCTGACCGCAGCCACATTGCGCATCGAACGGGCGGGCGAGAAGGCAAAATAGCCCTCACACACTCAGATATTTCTGCCTCGCCTCGTCGTCCCCATCCAGGTCCGTCATTGTGCCCTCCCACCGGATGCGGCCCTTTTCGATGATGTAGGCGCGGTCGGAGACCATGCGGGCGAAGCGCAGGTTTTGTTCCGACAGCAGCACCGAAAGCCCGCGCGCCTTGAGTTCGCGGATCGTCACCGCCATCTGGTTGACGATCACCGGCGCCAGGCCTTCCGATGGCTCGTCCAGCAGGATCAGCGACGGATTGCCCATCAGGCTGCGGGCGATGGTCAGCATCTGCTGCTCGCCGCCACTCATCTGGCCGGCCGGCCGGCCCTGCATCTCGGCCAGGTTCGGGAACATGGCGAACAGGGATTCGGGCGCCCATTCGGGTGCGTCCCCGCGCGGCGGCTGGCGCCCGACCTCCAGGTTCTCGGCGACGGTAAGGTCGGTAAAGATACGCCGTTCCTCGGGCACGTAACCCAGCCCGGCATGCACGATCCGATGCGGCGGCTGGCCGGCGATCTGCGCGCCCTGAAAGGTAACGGTGCCGCTTTTCGGTGGCGCCAGCCCGACGACGGATTTCATCGTCGTCGATTTGCCCGCCCCGTTGCGTCCCAGCAGCACCACAACCTCGCCCCGTCCGACCGTCAACGACAGGTCGAACAAAATATGCGCCCAACCATAAAAGGCGTTGAGCCCGGCGACTTCCAGCATGGGAGAATCCGCCATCACTCGACCTCCAGGTTTTCGCCGAGATAAAGCTCCCGCACACGTGCGTCGGCGCGTACGGCGTCGGGCGAGCCCTCGGCGATCAGCTCGCCGCGGTTCAGCACGATGATGCGGTCGGCATGGGCGAAGACCACGTCCATGTCATGCTCGGTGAACAGTACGGCGATGCCGCGCTCACGGGTGATGCCCGCGGTCAGCGCCATCAGTTCCACCCGCTCACCCGGCGCCATGCCGGCGGTCGGTTCGTCCATCAGCAGCAGCCCCGGATCGTTGGCCAGCGCCACCGCCAGCTCGACGCGCTTGAGATCGCCATAGGCCAGCACGCCGCAGGCGCGGTCGGCCTGGTCCGCCATGCCGACGCGCCCCAGCAACGCCAGCGCCTCGTCGCGGTAGAGCGCCGCCGCGGGCCGCCACAACCCCTTCATCCCGCCATGGTGCGAGATCAGCGCGGTTTGCACGTTCTCGGCCACCGTCATCGAGCCAAAGGTGGCGGTGATCTGGAAAGTGCGCCCGACGCCCAGCCGGCTTACCGCGCGCGGCGGCAGGCCGGCAATGTCCCGGCCCTTCAGCAGCACCGACCCGCTGTCGGGCTTCAACTGGCCGTTCAGCATATTGAAGCAGGTCGACTTGCCCGCCCCGTTCGGCCCGATCAACGCCAGCAATTCGCCCTCGGCAACGCCGAAGGAAACCCCCGCCACCGCCTGCACGCCGCCGAAACCCTTGTAGAGATTGTTCACCTCCAGGACGTTCATGGCTCCGCCTCCGCGTCGCCGCGCCCGATCCGCGCCTCGACCTGCCGCCAGATGCCGCCCAGACCTTGCGGGAACAACAGCACCAGCGCGATGATCACGCCGCCCAGGATGAAGCGCCAATAAGCCAGGCGCGATATTTCATCATGCAGCCAGGTGAAGGCCGCGGCGCCGAAGATGGGCCCGGACAGGGTCTGCACGCCGCCCAGCAGCACCATCACCAGCCCGTCCACCGAGCGAGGAATCGACAGTTCGTCGGGGAACACACTGCCCTTGGAGAATACATACAGCCCCCCCGCCACACCGGCCATCGCGCCGGCGATCACGAAGGCCATCCATTCGTAACGCTTGGTGTCGATGCCGATGGCGGCCGCGCGCAGGCGTGAATCGCGGCCTGCCCGCACCGCATAACCGAAGGGCGCGAAGACGACCCGCCGCATGGCGTATATTGCGACGCCGCTGGCAATCAGCACCAGATAGTAAAACGCGATCTTGTTGCTTGCCCACTCGGACGGCCAAACGCCCAATATCCCATCGTCGCCGCCCGTGATCCCATACCACTGAAAGACGACGGACCAGACGATCTGCGCGAAGGCCAGGGTCAGCATGGCCAGGTACACGCCCGAAAGCCGTACGCAGAACCAGCCGAAGACCAGCGCGCCAGCGCCCGCGACCAGGGGCGCGCCGACAAGCGCCACCTCCATCGGCGCGCCCGCATATTTTACCAGCATCGCGGCCCCGTACGCCCCCAGCCCGAAATAGGCGGCGTGGCCGAAGCTGACCATGCCGCCGGGTCCCATGATGAAATGCAGGCTGGCCGCGAACAGGGCGGCGATCGCCAGTTCCACCGCCAGCACCAGAGTGAATTCCTCAACAAACAGTGGCAACAGTAGAAGCACCATGCCCAGTCCGGCCCAAACCAGGCGTAGCTTGGGCGGGTTGGGCCGCAACAGCGGCTCGGCCGCATGCGTCCCGCCATGGTCGGCCACCGGCTTGCCCATCAGGCCCCAGGGCCGCACCACCAGCACCACCGCCATCGCCAGGAACATGACGACCAGCGTACCTTCAGGCCAAATCAGGATCGCGAAGGCCTGCAATTCGCCGATCAGGATGGCGGCCAGGAAGGCGCCGGTGATGCTGCCCATGCCGCCGACCACGACGACCACGAAGGCCGCGGCGATGATATTCAGATCGATATAGAGATCGGCGCCCCCTTTGGGCAGTTGCATCGCCCCACCCAGCCCGGCCAGGAAGGCGCCCAGGAAGAATACGGATGTGAATAACCAGGCCTGGTTCACTCCCAGCGCGCCGACCATTTCACGATCCTGGGTGGCGGCGCGCACCAGCACGCCCCAGCGCGTACGGTGGAACAGCAGCCACAGCCCGCCCAGCACCGCCGGCGCGATGGCGATAAGCGCCAGATCGTATTGGGGCAGGTAATGACCGGCGACTTTCACCGCCCCGCTTAGCCCCGGCGCGCGCGGACCCAGCAAATCCTCCGGCCCCCACAGCCACAACGTCGCGTCCTGCACCACCAGCACCACGCCGAATGTGGCCAGCAACTGGAACAGTTCCGGCGCATGATAAATGCGCCGCAATAACAACATCTCGACCGCCACGCCGATTACGCCCACGGCCACGGCCGCCAGCAGCACCGATCCCCAGAACCCGAGGGCGCCGCCGCCGACGCGCTCGATCAGGCTGTAGGCGATATAGGCGCCAAGCATATAGAAAGAGCCATGGGCGAAATTCACGACGCGGGTCACGCCAAAGATGATCGACAGCCCGACGGCGATCAGGAACAGCGACGCCGCGCTGGCCAGTCCGGTCAGAAACTGAACGAGGATCAGTCCCATGGTGGCCCTCGCCGCGCCAATTCTCGCCTATTCAATCCGTTTGCCTCCATGTTCCTCCCCGAATTCCGGGTTATTGGCACGCATACATTGTTAGCCGCCCGCCGCAGCCTCGGCAAGGCAATGAACAGCGTGCCTGTCCATAAATGCAGAGTCAGCGCGGATTGCCCGCAATACGTGGCAAGTTCATAAAATTTGATATTTAAAACAGAAACATGATGAATAAAATCGGAATAAAGAAGGTAAATGATTCGTTAATTACGCATCTTATCGTTGCCGAACAATCCTGCAATCGGACTCGGACGCCATATCCGGGCGGAACGGTAACTAAAGGGGCGGGACACGGACTTTGGGCCGGCATTGACCCGGGAGAATATTCAGAGATGACGACTGTAAACGAATCCATGAAAGCCTATCGCTCCGGCCGGATTGCCTATGGCGAGGGCGAATACGAGAAAGCGACGATGGCGTTCCGCTGGGCGTCCGGCCTGGATCCCGACAATCCCATGTACGGCCATTCGGCCGCCCTGTCGGCGCTAAAGGCCGGCGACGAGGCCGGAGCGGAAAGGCTGTTTCTGCGCGCCGTCCTGGCGACCCAGCGTACCCTCGGGCCCGACCATCCCTTCATGGTGCTGGTGACCCAGGACCTTGCCGGGCTATACGCAAAACAAGGACGCGCGGAGGAAATGCGTAATCTGGCGCGCCGCGTCATTGCATGCATCAGCCCCCTTGCAATCGCTCAATCGAGCAACAAAACCTTGCGCCGCGTCGCCGATCTTTGCGACAAGGCCGGACGCCTGCGCGCCGCCATTCCCTTCTACCGTTCGGCGCTCTCCTGCCGCCGCGACCTGTGCGGCGACAGCGACCCGAAGACCTTGGAATGTCTGGCGGGACTGGCCGAAATCTACGGGAAACTGGGTGATTTTGAGACCTCACAAAACCTGCTGACCCAGACCCGACACAGTCGCGAGATCGGCGGAAGCGCCCAGGCGGTAGCTTGAATTCACGATTCTCTCCGTGACCTAACAACTTACGGCGCCAATTGACTGGCGCCGTCTTTCTGGCGATGAAACAAATTTTAGAAAACTCTTAAACGAAATGCGGATTGAATTTATTGAATTTGGAATAGGAACTGCAATAATGAACACAATGGAAGAAATGGCGGAACGCACCAGTTTGCCGACGAGTTATCAAGGGCGAAGGGTATGCGGTTCGTTGTCGGGGTGGAATACCGCCCGGCGTTCCGTAACAGGGGTGGTACGGAACAGGGCCGATGGGCGGAAATTGATTCAAAGGGGAACCGTTATTCATGGCTGATATGGATCAGGATAATCCGTTGAAAATGCACGCCGCAGCGAGCGCCGCGGTCGAGGCTGGCCGGTATCGCCAGGCCGAGGGCCTTTACCGCCAGGCGATCAGTGCCGCGGAATTCACCATGGGCACCTCGCACCCGCACGTCGCCAAGACGGCCATCAGCCTTGTGGACCTGTACGAGAACCAGGGCCGTTACGACGAAGCGCGCCAGCTCTGCGAGCGGGTGATCGGCCAGATCGATCCGGCGGAAGCGGCCGTCGCCAACGACCAGACCCTGGCCCGTCTTACCGACCTTTGCCGCCGCGCCGACCAGCTGTACAAGGCGGCCGAACTCTACCGCGAGGCAATGGCCTATCGCCGCCAGGTATTCGGCAACGTCCATGGCAAGGTTGCCGCCTGCATCGCGGGCATGGCAGAGACCTACCGCGATCTCGGCAATATCGCCAAGGCGCGCTCGCTGCTGCTACGCGCGATCAGCATGGCCGAGGAGGCCGAGGGCGATAGTATCCCGGCGCTGGAGAAAAGGCTGCACGAATTGCGCCAGACAGTGCTGGTGGCGGCCGCCTGATATCGAGTTTCATACCTCTCTTCTTTTTCCTTGGCGCCGTGTAATCGGCGCCATTTTTTTTTGCACGCGACGGTCGACGTCCGTAATATGCGCCCATGACCGAACCTGACGAGCAGAACACCGAACCGGCCCCCGCCGGCGGAGATTCCGACGAACTGCGCTGGCTGTGGATACGCGTCGGCGTCCGCCTCGGCATCGGCCTGCTGGTGGTCGTCGCCACCCTGCTGCTGATTTTCAGCGCGGGATAGCCAGGGCTCTACCCGCACCAGCCGGGAAAGCGGTCCGCGAAGAGGCCGGCGGCGGGGTCGCCATGGGCGACGGCCCACAGGGCGCGCCAGAATTCGCCCTCCAGCCGCTTCATCTCCGGCTCCATCGAGTCGTCGGCCCGATCGATGCCGACACCGGCGAAGACATCCTGGCCGTCATACCAGCGCGCCTCGGCATTTTCGTCCCCCAGCGCCACAAGCACGCCGTGGGTCAGCTCGAAATGATCCGCCGGCAGCCGCCAGTGATACAACACCGCCGACAGCGCCTGCTCGTAAGCGCCGCGCAGCGGGTGGATATGGGGTGGCGTCGGGATCTCCTCGCTTTCGCCGCGCGCGCCCGCGATGCAGGCCTCCAGCGACAGCGAGAAAAGTCCGCGACAGGCGGCCGGGCG
>CBFDDT010000015.1:0-39179 GCA_965603635.1 uncultured bacterium
CAATCCAGGCTGGCGGCGAGACTGGATTGCTTCGCCAGGGGCTCGCAATGACGACCTTGCGCTTCGCGCAAAGGCCTCCGGGATGAGGCTGCCGTGCTGGGAGTTTGGCCGCGTGCGGCCTATTCGGCCGCCGCCGGCTCGGCCACCGGCTCCACTTTCGCGGCACAGAACTTGAACCCCGGTATCTTGCCGAACGGGTCAAGCTGCGGGTTGGTCAGGAAGTTGGCCGGGGCTTCGGCGAAGCAGAAGGGGATGAAGAGCGCGCCCTCGGGCACCGCGCCGTCCTGGCGGACCCTTAGCGAGATGGCGCCGCGCCGGGTGCCGACGCGGACCCAGTCGCCCGGCGTCAGGCCCAGGCGGGCGACGTCCCTGGGCGAGACCGATACCACCGCCTCGGGCTCCAGCGCGTCCAGCACGCTGGCGCGTCTGGTCATGGCGCCGGTGTGCCAATGTTCCAGCATGCGGCCGGTGGTCAGGATCATCGGGTAGTCGTCGTCGGGCATCTCGTCCGGCGATACCAGGTCGGCCGGCACGATGCGCGCCCGGCCGCTGGCCGTGGGGAAGCCCTCGGCGAACATGATCTCGTTGCCCGGCTGGTCCGGCCCGGGGCAGGGATAGGTGACGACCTCCTCGGCCTCCAGCCGTTCCCAGGTGATGTTGTCCAGCGACTTCATCACATGCTTCATCTCGGCGAAGACCTCGCCGGGATGGCCGTAATTCCAGTCCAGCCCCATGCCTTGGGCGATCGCTTGCGTGATCTCCCAGTCGGGGCGTGCCTCGCCCGGGGGCGCCACGGCGGCGCGGCCCATCTGGACCTGGCGGTTGGTGTTGGTGTAGGTGCCGGTCTTCTCGGCGTGGGCGGCGGCCGGCAGGATGACGTCGGCATGCCAGGCGGTCTCGGTCATGAAGATGTCCTGCACCACCAGATGCTTCAGCGCCGCCAGCGCCTGGCGGGCGTGGGTCTGGTCGGGGTCGGACATCGCCGGGTTCTCGCCCAGGATATACATCGACTTGATCTTGCCGGCGTTGATCGCGTCCATGACCTCGACCACGGTCAGGCCGCGTTTCGGGTCCAGCTCGGTGCCCCAGAAGGCGCTCATCTCGTCGAAAATCGCGGCGTCCTCGACCGATCGGTAATCGGGGAAGACCATCGGGATCATGCCCGCGTCCGAGGCGCCCTGGACGTTGTTCTGGCCGCGCAGGGGATGCAGGCCGGTTCCCGGGCGGCCGACCTGGCCGGTGATCATGCAGAGCGCGATCAGGCAGCGGGTGTTGTCGGTGCCGTGCACATGCTGTGACACGCCCATGCCCCAGAACACGATCGAGGCACTGGAGGTCGCGAAGTCGCGGGCCACCTGGCGGATCGTCGCGGCGTCGATGCCGCAGACCTCCTCCATGGCTTCGGGAGAGAAGCCCTCGACCTCCTCGCGCAGTTCCTCGAAGCCATCGGTATGGTCCAGGATGTACTGCGCGTCGTACAGGCGTTCCTTGATGATCGTATGCAGCATGGCGTTCAGCAGTGCCACGTCGCGGCCCGGCTTGAACTGCAGATGCTTGGTGGCGTGGCGGCTCAAGCTCTGTTTTTGCGGGTCCAGCACATAGAGCTTCGTGCCCTTCAGCGCCGCCTGCTTCAGGTAGGTCGCGGCGACGGGGTGGTTCTGGTTCGGCCGCGCGCCGATCACGATGATGCATTCGGCGTCGTCGGCGGCCGTGAAGGGCGCGGTAACGGCGCCCGAGCCGATGCCTTCCATCAGGCCGGCCACCGAGGATGCGTGGCAAAGCCTTGTGCAATGGTCGACATTGTTGGTGCCGAATCCGGTGCGCACCAGCTTCTGGAACAGATAGGCTTCCTCGTTGGAGCATTTGGCCGAGCCGAAGCCGGCCATGACCGACGAGCCGTCGCGCTCCTTCACCGCCTTCAGGCCGCCGGCGGCGCGTTCAAGCGCCTCTTCCCAGCTCGCCTCGCGGAACAGTTTGGTCCAGTCGCCGTCCCTCAAATCCATCTGCCAGTCCTTGGGCGTATCGTCGCGGCGGATCAGCGGTTTGGTCAGGCGGTGGGGATGGTTGATATAGTCGAAGCCGAAGCGACCCTTGACGCAGAGCCGTTGTTCGTTGGCCGGGCCATCGCGGCCGTCGATCGAGACGATCTTGTCGTCTTTCACATGGACCGTGGTCTGGCAGCCCACCCCGCAGAAGGGGCAGAGCGTATCGACCGATCTGTCGGCGAAGACGGTGCGCGTGCCGGCGTCGTCCAGCAGGCTGGATTCCATCAGCGCGCCGGTCGGGCAGGCCTGGACGCATTCGCCGCAGGCCACGCAGGTGCTGTCACCCATCGGGTTGTCGAAATCGAAGACCACCTTGGCGCCGGAGCCCCGGTAGGCCATGCCGATCACGTCGTTGACCTGGACCTCGCGGCAGGCGCGGACACAGAGCGTGCAGTTGATGCAGGCGTCCAGGTTGACGCGCATCGCGGCGTGGCTGGAATCGGCTTTCGGGCCGGTGCGGGCCGGGAAGCGGCTGTCGGCGACGCCGACCTTGTCTGCCCATTGCCAGAATTTCGAATCGGGGTCGGGGGCGGTCTCGCGCTTCGGCTGGTCGGCGGCGAGCAGTTCGAAGACCATCTCGCGGGCCTTTTTCGCGCGCTCGCTGGCGCTGCGCACCACCATGCCGTCGGCCGGCTTGCGCTGGCAGGAAGCGGCCAGCACGCGCTCGCCCTCGATCTCCACCATGCAGGCGCGGCAGTTACCGTCGGCGCGGTATCCGGGCTCGGGCGAATAGCACAGATGGGGGATCTCGGTGCCCTCGCGCGCGGCGACCTGCCAGATGGTTTCGTCCGGGGCCGCCGTGACTTCGCGGTCGTTCAGCGTGAAGGTGATCTTGTCCGCCGTCATGTCACAGATCCTCCGGGAAATGTTTCATTGCCGTCAGGATGGGATTGGGGGCCGCCTGGCCGAGGCCGCAGATCGAGGCGTCCATCATTACCGCCGACAACTCCTCCAGCAGCGGTTTGTCCCAACTGTCCTGGCTCATCAACTGCACCGCCTTCTCCGTGCCGTTGCGGCAGGGCGTGCATTGGCCACAGCTCTCATCCTCGAAGAAGCGCATCAGGTTCAGCGCCACATCCTTCATATTGTCCTTGTCCGACAACACGACCACCGCGGCCGAGCCGATGAAACAGCCGTGGGGCTGCAGCGTGTCGAAATCCAGCGGGATGTCATCCATGCTGGCCGGCAGAATGCCGCCCGAAGCGCCACCCGGCAGGTAGGCCTTGAAGTCATGGCCGTCTTCCATGCCGCCGCAGAATTCCTCGATCAGCTCGCGGATGGTGATTCCGGCCGGGGCCAGTTTGACGCCCGGCTGCTTGACCCGGCCCGAGACCGAGAAGGAGCGCAGTCCCTTGCGGCCGTTGCGGCCCTCGCTTGCGAACCAGTCGGGGCCCTTCTCGACGATGTCGCGGACCCAGAACAGCGTCTCGACATTATGTGGCAGGGTCGGCAGGCCGAACAGGCCGACCTGGGTGGGGTAGGGGGGCTTGTGCCGCGGCAGGCCGCGCTTGCCCTCGATCGATTCCATCATCGCGGATTCCTCGCCGCAGATATAGGCGCCGGCGCCGCGGCGAACCTCGATGGTCACGCCGTCGGACAGGCCGGCTTTCTCGACCTTCGCCAACTCGTCTTTAAGCACCTTGATGACGCCCGGATATTCGTCGCGGATATAGACATAGACCCGCTCGATCTCCGTCGCCCAGGCCGCCACCAGCATGCCCTCGATGAAGCGGTGCGGGTCGGTCTCCAGATAATGGCGGTCCTTGAAGGTGCCGGGCTCGCCCTCGTCGCCGTTGACAGCTATGATTCGCGGTTTTGGTTGTTCGCGGATGATCTTCCATTTCAGGCCGGACGGGAAACCCGCGCCGCCCAGGCCGCGCAAGCCGGAATCCTGCATTGTCTTGACCATGTCGTCGGCCGTGCGGTCGCCCTTCAGGCAAGCCTCCAGCAAGTCGTAGCCGCCATCGGCGCGGTATGCATCGAAATCCGTGTAGGCGGGGATGACCGGATGGGTGTCGCCCGACCCGGCGGCCGCGGCCAGCGATTCGACGGTCGCCGCCTCGATATGGCGATGACCAATTTCGGCGACCGGCGCGTTGGCGCAGCGACCCATGCAGGGGGCGGGAACGACGCGAACCTCGCGGCCCAGCTTGCCTGGCAGTTCCGCCAGCAGGGCCTTGGCGCCCTTCATCTCGCAGGTCAGGCTGTCGCAGACCCGGATGGTCAGCGGCGCCGGCGCCTGCTCGCCATCCAGCACCACGTCGAAATGGGCATAGAAGGTCGCGACTTCGAAAACCTCGGCCATGGGCAGGTGCATATCCTCGGCCAGCGCCTGCAGATGCGCCGCCGACAGGGATCCGTATTTGTCCTGGATCGCATGCAGATATTCGATCAGCAGGTCGCGCCGGCGCTCGCCCTCGCCCAGCAGGGCGCGGATTTCATCCAGGGCTTCGGCTTCGAGCTGCCGGCCCTTGGTGAAGACCGGCGCCTTGCGTCGGCCGGAACCGGGATGGTTATGCCTTTGGCCCGCTTGCGCGCCGGATGTCGTAACCGTCATACTCGCCCTCTTCTATTGAACGACAATGGTTCAAAACAGCCCTTTGGCAAGCCGCTTATATGTGCTGTCGTTCGATCGATTAATTATTTTGGTATACCATGTACCAGAATATTGCCCACCACAAAGGGTGGTTTTGTCCCTATACGAAAATACGGTTCAACAGGACAGGATAATCTTGCCCTTGTGACCCGCGCTTTCCATCAGGCGGTGTGCCTCGGCGGCGTCGTCCAGCGGCAAGGTCGTGTTGACCACCGGCTTCAGCTTGCCCGCGCCGAACAGCGGCCAGACCTTCTCCTCCAGTTCCCGCGCAACCCGGGCCTTATAGGCGTTGGGCCGGCTGCGCAGTGTTGATCCCGTATAGTGCAACCGTTTCAGCATCACCGGCATCAGGTTGATCTGTACGTCCGCACCCAGCGCGAAGGCCAGTTGCACGATTCGGGCGTCCGGCTTCGCCGCCTTGATGTTGCGCGCAATGTAGGGCCCGCCGACGATGTCCAGGATAACGTCAGCGCCGCCGAATGTTTCGCGGACGACCTCTACGAAATCCTGCTCGTTGTAATCGATCGCACGGTCGGCCCCCAGTTCGAGGCAAAAAGCGCAGCGTTCCGATGGGCTTTCGGTCGCCACCACTGTCGCGCCGAAGGCCTTGCCAAGCTGAATCGACGTCGTGCCCAGGCCGCCGGCGCCGCCATGAACCAGGAAGACCTCGCCCGCCGACAGTCCCGCCGTCATGAAGATGTTGCTCCAGATGGTGAAATAGGTTTCCGGCAGGGATGCGGCCTCGGCCAGTTCCAGCCCGTCGGGGACGGCCATGCAATGTTCGGCGTCGACCGCGCAATATTCCGCATAGCCGCCGCCGTTGGTCAGCGCGCATAACCGGTCGCCCACGGACCATCGGGAAACGCCGTCGCCGACCGCGACGACCTCGCCCGCGATCTCCAGCCCCAGCAGGTCCGAGGCGCCCTTGGGCGCCGGATAAAGTCCGCGCCGCTGCATCAGGTCGGGTCCGTTGACGCCCGTGAAGGCGGTTTTGACAAGCACTTCGCCGGGCCCGGCTTGCGGTGTGGGCCGCGTGCAGGTTTTCAGGACTTCGGCGCCGCCGGGTTCGGTGGCTTCGACGGCCTTCATCGTTGCGGGAATATTTGTGCCCATCATTTTTACCTTTATGGCTTCCCGCTGCCGGGAGCAGGGGAGTTTAGAGCCGCCAGAGAGCCTGGCGCATGGCGTGGCCGATCAGGGTCGGGCTGTCGACGACGATGGCGCCGGCATCCTTCAGGGCCTCAATCTTGCCGGTCGCGGAACGGTCGCCGAAGAAATCGATCGTGCCTGAATGGCCCATGCGGCGCCCCGCCGGGGCGTGGACCCCCGCTATATAGGCGACCACGGGTTTTTTCGGTTTTTCCGCCTTCAGCAGGGCGGCGGCTTGTTCCTCGTCGGATCCGCCTAACTCACCGATCAGCACGATGCCGGCGGTCTTGTTATCGGCCAGGAACAGCTCCAGACATTCGGCGAAACCGATGCCATGGACCGGGTCGCCGCCGATGCCGATCGAGGTGGACTGGCCCAGTTCAAGCCGGGTCGTCTGGTCCACGGCGGAATAGGCCAGCGTCGCCGAGCGCGAGGCGATGCCGATCTTGCCGGGGGTGTGCGGCCGGTCGGGCATGACGCCGATGCGGCATTCGCCCGGCGTAATGATACCGTATGAATTCGGGCCGATCAGCCGGGATTTCGATCCCGCCAGGGCTGCCTTGACACGCACCATGTCGAGCACCGGGATGCGCTCGGTCACGCAGACGATCAGCGGGATTTCCGCCTCGATCGACTCGATCATCGCATCGGCCGCGTGTTGCGGCGGTACGAAGATGGCGGTGGCGTTGGGCGCCGTGGCCTCGACGGCTTGCGCCACGGTATCGAATACCGGCTCGTTAAGATGCCGCGTGCCGCCTCGGCCGGGGCGTACGCCGCCGACCACATTGGTGCCGCCGGCGATGGCCCGTTCGGCCATGCGCGTTGCGGTCTTGCCGGTGATGCCCTGAATGATGACCCTGGTATTGCGATCGACGAGTATGGACATCAGGCGGCCCTCGATCCGGCGATTCGCACGGCTTCCTCGACCGCCTCTTCCATGCTTGCGGTAATGGCCGCGGGAACGCCCTGGTTTTTCAGCGTCATTTCGCTGATCTCCTTGCCCGTGCCGGCGGCGTAATAGACCACCGGCTTGGCCGCGCCGGTCTTGCGGAACAGGCTGGATAGCCCCTCGGCGATGGTGTCGCAATGCAGCAGGCCGCCGCCCACCGCCATCACCAGAATGACCTTCACCCGTTCGTCGTCCAGTAACAGCCTGACGCCCTCGGACACCTGCTCGCGGGTCGCCATGGGCCGCACATCCATGAAGTTGGCGGGCCGGCCGCCGCTGTCGATGACCATATCCATCGTCGCCAGGCCCAGGCCGGCGCCCATTGTAAGAATACCGATATCGCCATCCGCGCGGGCATAGTTGATCTCGAACCGGTCGGCCGCGCGCTCCTGCGGATGAGTTTCGTCCTCGTCGCGCAGTTTTTCCAGCTCAGGGTGACGCCAAATGGCATTGTCGTCGATGATCATCTTGGCGTCCAGCGCCTCGACATCGCCCTCGGCGGTCAGCGCCAGCGGATTGATTTCAATCAGGCGCGCGTCCAGTTCGATGAAGGCCCGCCGGGCCTGGGTCAGTTTTTCCGCCACCTGTTCGGCCTGGTCCTGCTGGATCGACAGGAACTCGGCCATCGCTGTTATGCCGGCCTGCTCGGCGCCGTCGGGCCCGAAGGGAAGCTCGAACAGGGTTTCGCGGCGCGCCAGCGTGCGCTCCACGCCCTTGCCGCCCTCGCGGCCGATCAGGACGACCACGCTGGCCTTCTTCCGCTCGACCAGGATGGCGGCGTAAATTTCCTTCGCAACGTTGCGGGCCATCTCCACATAGACCGACTTGACGGCGATGCCCTCGGGGCCGGTCTGGGCCGTGACGATATGCTTGCCCAGCATGTCGCGCGCCGCCGCGGCGGCATCCTCGGGGGACGATACCAGCCGCACGCCGCCGGCCTGGGCCCGGGCGCCGGCGTGGATCTGGGCCTTCACGACCCATGTGTCGCCGCCAAGCGCTTGCGCCTGGGTGGCCGCTTCCGCCGCGTTGGACACGAGTGCGCCTTGAGGGCTGGGCATTCCATATTCCCGCAGCAACGCCTTGGCCTGATATTCATGAAGGTTCATTCGCTGTCCCGATCGTTCAGCCACTGTTCATTCGCGACCCTCTAGGCTATGGCCCGAATGGCATGCTTCTGTAAACCGATATTCGATCTTCCGGTGCATCAGGTATACCACATACCAGAAACTAACCGCAAGGTCGAAGTGGCGTACAAGCAAGAAATAAAAAGCGTTTATTTATATTAGGGAATGGTAATTAAATATAGTTTGCGCCTCGTAATTTTTGTGCTTGATCAGGGCCGTCATTTTGTTATGATGAAAGTGTGGTATACCAAATGCCAGATACCTGTTTTGAATTCGAATAAGTTCTGGCGATTGCCCAATGACAGGATTGGCGCGGTAAAAATTGCGTTAACGGTGTGACGACGGGGTTTGAACTGTGTATGATCCGCGTCCGAACGTCCTGTCAGGACGTCGTTAAAGTACTAATAAAAACCATAGCTGTTAAGGAGGCTAACGCTCATGAATACGCTCCGTAAATTTGGTACAGGTGTCGCGGTCGCCGCGGTTGCGGCCACGACAATCACCCTCGGTTCCTACTCGTCACACGCGGAATGGAAGCCGAACAAGCCGATCGAGTTCGTCATCATGGCGGGCAAGGGCGGTGGTGCCGACAAGATGGCCCGCCTGATGCAGTCCGTCGTCGAGAAGCACAAAATGTCACCGATGCCGCTGCTGCCGGTCAACAAGCCGGGCGGTTCCGGCGCCGAGGCACTGGTTCACCTGAACGGTAAAAAGGGCGCGGACGCCAACCATACCATCATGGTGACGCTGAACAGCTTCTACACCACTCCGTTGCGCCAGCCGGCGCTGGGCGTGGATTCGCTGTCCTTCGCGCCGATCGCGCGCATGGCGGAAGATACCTTCCTGCTGTGGGTGCATAAGGATTCGGGTATCAAGGATGTCGATGCTTTCGTTGCCGCCGCCAAGGCCAAGGGCAACGATTGGATCATGGCCGGTACCGGCAAGGCGTCGGAAGACAATCTGCTGACCGACTTCCTGAATTCGGCCTACGGGCTCAACATGAAGTACGTGCCCTACAAGGGCGGCGGCGCGGTCGCCAAGCAGTTGGCCGGCCAGCATGCCAATTCGACCGTCAACAACCCGTCGGAGCAGGAAGGCTTCTACGCGTCGGGCGATACGGTGCCGATTGCCGCCTTTACGGACGCTCGCATGGCGATGTTCCCAGATGCCCCGACCTTCAAGGAGCTTGGCAAGGACTTCGAATATTACATGCAGCGTAGCGTCGTCGGTGCGCCGAAGATGTCAGCCGAGGCCCTGGCCTACTATCAGGGCTTGTTCAAGACGGTCTTCGAGTCGGAAGAATGGCAGGCATACCGCAAGAAGAAGAGCCTGCGTGGCGATCTCATCAGTGGCGACGCCATGAAGGCATATTGGCAGACCAACAATGAAATCCATCGCCAGATGCTGATCAAGATGGGCGCCATCAAAGGCTAACCGTCTAAAGCAACTAGCAAGACTGACTATAAGAGATAGTATCGAGGGGGTTGATCATGAGACGTGCGGAACTGGTTACAGCGTTACTCATGGCGGCCCTCTCGGTCTATCTTATGGTCAAAAGCGCGGAACTTCCGGTTGGCTGGGTGCCGGACGAAGGACCGGGCGGCGGGGCATTCCCGTTCTGGCTGTCGGCGGGTATGCTGCTCAGCTGTGGGTGGATTCTGTTTAACTGGTATCGCCGGACCAGCCCGCCGTCACAGTCGGACGAGCCGTTCATGGACTCCTATGCCTTGCGGTCGTTCGTTCTCGCCGGTGGTGGCGTGGCCGCGATGATCGGGCTGGTCCATGTGGTCGGGATGTATGGATCCATTCCGCTTTTCCTTATTTATTACATCAGGTTTCTGGGCCGCCATTCCTGGGTTGCCGCGGTATCGATTGCCGTTGGGGCGACTGTCACGATATTCTTTTTCTTCGATGTGGCGCTGAGGATCGTGCTGCCGAAGGGCTATCTGGAACCGCTTTTCATTCCGCTTTATTCGATTTTCCTCTGAACGGGGAATGCTGGCGCTTCACACCAGGCTGCGAAGTCCGTTCCCGGACTCCGGTCTGAAGGTCGAGGGTAGGTCAAGTCATGGAAATTCTGGGTCTTCTTGGTAACGGGTTTCTGGTCGCTTTCGAACCCCTGAATCTGGGGCTGATCATCCTCGGGGTGACGGTCGGACTGTTCATCGGGGCGATGCCCGGACTGGGTTCCGTCAACGGCGTGGCGATCCTGCTGCCGATGACCTTCCTGGTGCCGCCGGCCTCGGCCATGATTTTCCTGGCCGCTATCTATTACGGCGCCATGTATGGTGGCGCCATCAGTTCGATCATGCTTGGGATACCGGGCGCCTCGACAGCGGTGGCGACGACATTCGACGGGCGACCGCTGGCGCTGCAGGGCAAGGCGGATACGGCGCTTGTGGTTGCGGCGACAGCCTCCTTCATCGGCGGCACGGTCTCCATCCTCCTGTTCACCGGCTTCGCCCCGGCGCTGGCCCACATCGCGCTGGACTTTGGCGACCCGGAGATTTTCGCGCTGATGCTGCTGGCCTTCGCAACTTTCGTCGGCCTTAGCGGGGACGATATCCCCAAGACCATATTCTCGATTTGCATCGGCCTGGTATTCAGCGCCGTCGGCCTCGATATCATGAGCGGCGAACCGCGGTTGGTTTTCATGGATATCACCGGCTTCATGCATGGCATCAACTTCCTGGTGCTGGCCATCGGCGTCTATGGCATTGGCGAGATGCTGTGGACCATCGAGGTCACCCGGGGCGAAACGCAGATGTCGAAGGCCACCATCAGTTTCCGCCGCATCGTCGGCCATCTCGGGGAAATGATGCGGATCTGGAAGAGCTGGACCATCGGTTCTTTCCTGGGCTTCTTCGTCGGCATTCTGCCGGCGGCGGGCGCCACGCCGGGCTCTTTGATGGCTTATGGCGTCGCCAAGATGACCGCCAGGAATCCCCAGGATTTCGGCAAGGGCGAACCGGCCGGCGTTGCGGCCCCCGAAGCCGCGAACAACGCGGCCTCCACGGGATCGATGCTGCCGATGTTGACCCTGGGTATTCCCGGCTCGCCGACAACGGCCATCCTGCTGGGCGGCATGGTGATCTGGGGCCTGGTGCCCGGGCCGCGCCTGTTCGTTGACGAGACCGTATTCGTCTGGAGCCTGATCGCCAGCCTTTATGCGGCCAACCTGTTCGCCTTCCTTATCAACGTTGCCTTCGTGCCGGTATTCCTGTGGATGCTGAAGATGCCGTTCACCATCCTGGCGCCGACCATCTTCGTGCTCAGCCTGATCGGCGGCTACGCGCCGACCCAGGACATGCACGATGTCTGGCTGATGCTGATCTTCGGCGTGGGCGCCTATATGCTGCGCAAGCTGGATTATCCGCTGGCGCCGGCGGTGCTGGCGATCGTGCTGGGCCCGATCGCCGAACCCAAAATGCGCCAGTCCCTGCTGATTTCAGGCGGTGACTTCTCGGTGTTCTTCACCCGGCCCATCGCCGGTCCGATCACCATTATCGCGATCATCCTGATCCTGCTGCCGGTGTTCCAGCTTATCCGCCGGAAAATAAAGGAAAAACAGCAGGCCGAATGACATCGCGCCGGTTCCGGCAGGCGGGGTTGCCGGGAATTCGTATGAATTTGCGGTAAAACAGTTTATTCAGGCCGGCATCGGTGGCATTTATGTTGCGCCGCCGCTGTCGCGTATCGCGGTAAATGTGCTTTAAATACCATTGTCCCAAAGCGTGGTATCTGGTATACCACGATCAATTCAGTACCCTCGCCGCTGGGCGCTGGGCGAAACCCCAAGTTTAATTCGGACAGTTCGACAGGCTGAACAGACATGAACATTCACGAATATCAAGCCAAGACGCTGTTGGGTAAATTCGGGGTCGCGGTTCCGCGCGGCGCCGTTGCCTATACGGTCAAGGAGGCCGAGGACGCGGCCAAGGATCTCGGCGGCCCGGTCTGGGTCGTTAAAAGCCAGATCCATGCGGGCGGCCGCGGCGCCGGCCGCTTCAAGGGCGACGAGGACGGCAAGGGCGGCGTGCGCGTCGTCAAGTCGGTCGAGGAAGTCCGCGAAAACGCCGACGAAATGCTCGGCGCGGTCCTGGTCACCAAACAGACCGGCCCGCGGGGCAAGGAGGTCAAGCGCCTCTATATCGAAGAGGGCTGTGACATTGCCCGCGAGCTCTATCTCAGCCTGCTGGTGGACCGCGCGACCAGCCGCATTACCCTGATGGCCTCTACCGAGGGCGGCATGGAGATCGAGGAAGTCGCGGCGGAAACGCCGGAGAAGATTATCACCGTCGACATCGACCCGGCGACCGGCTTCATGCCTTACCACGGCCGCCAGGTCGCCTTCGCGCTGGGCCTGGAGGGCAAGCAGGTCGGTTCTGCCGTGAAATTCCTGTCGGCGATGTACAAGGCCTTCACCTCGCTGGACGCCAGCATGGTCGAGGTCAATCCGCTGGTCGTGACCGGCGCGGGAGAGGTCATCGCGCTCGACGGCAAGATGAACTTCGACGACAACGCGCTCTATCGTCACCCGGACGTCGCCGATTTGCGCGACGAGGATGAGGAAGACCCCGCCGAACTGGAAGCCAGCAAGCATGAGCTGAATTACATCAAGCTCGACGGCAATATCGGCTGCATGGTCAACGGCGCGGGCCTGGCGATGGCGACGATGGACATCATCAAGCTGCGTGGCGGCGAGCCGGCGAACTTCCTCGACGTCGGCGGCGGCGCCACCAAGGAACGCGTCGCCAAGGCCTTCAAGATCATCCTGTCCGACGCCAATGTAGAGGGCATCCTGGTCAACATCTTCGGCGGCATCATGCGCTGCGACGTGATCGCCGAGGGCGTCGTCGCGGCGGCTCGCGAGGTCAGCCTGCAGGTGCCCCTGGTGGTGCGGCTGGAAGGCACCAACGTCGATTTGGGCAAGAAAATACTGGCTGAATCCGGCCTGCCGATCCTGTCGGCCGACGATCTGGGCGACGCCGCGGAAAAAATCGTTAAAGCGGTGAAGGAGGCAAGCTGATGGCTGTGCTGGTCGACAAGAGTACCAAGGTCATCTGCCAGGGTTTTACCGGCTCGCAGGGCACTTTTCATTCCGAACAGGCGATCGCCTACGGCACCCAGATGGTCGGCGGTGTCACGCCGGGCAAGGGCGGCAGCAGGCATCTCGATTTGCCGGTTTTCGACACGGTGGCCGGCGCGGTGGCTGAAACCGGGGCCAACGCCTCGGTGATCTATGTGCCGCCGCCGTTTGCGGCCGACGCGATCCTGGAGGCCATCGACGCCGAAATCCCGCTGGTGGTCTGCATCACCGAGGGCATCCCGGTGCTCGACATGGTCAGGGTCAAGCGGGTTCTGGCGACATCGAACACGCGCCTCATCGGTCCCAACTGCCCCGGCGTCATCACGCCCGACGAATGCAAGATCGGCATCATGCCCGGCCATATCCATCGCCGCGGCAAGGTCGGTATCGTCTCGCGTTCGGGCACGTTGACCTATGAAGCCGTCGCGCAGACCACGGCGGCCGGCCTCGGCCAGTCAACCTGCATCGGTATCGGCGGCGACCCGGTAAACGGCACCAACTTCATCGATTGCCTCAGCCTGTTCCTTGATGACGACGAGACCGAGGCCATCATCATGATCGGCGAGATTGGCGGTTCGGCCGAGGAAGAGGCCGCCGAGTATCTGGCCAACCATGCCGTCAAGAAACCGGTCTGCGGCTTCATCGCCGGGGTTACGGCCCCGCCGGGTCGGCGCATGGGTCATGCAGGCGCGATTATCTCGGGCGGCAAGGGTGACGCCAACAGCAAGATTACGGCCATGAAAGAGGCTGGTATTCACGTTGCGGACAGCCCGGCTTCGCTCGGCAGCACCATGGTGCAAGCCATCCGCGGCTGATTCGATAGCGTCCGCCGTCACTGTCTGGCGGCAAGTACATTTCCCTACCCGAAAGTACGGGTTTTAAGCGATTTCGACGCTTTGGAAGGTTGTTTGTGCGAATTCTCTGGTATACAGTACACCAGAGAACAAAATTGCTTCTGAGGCAACGGGAAGAACGAATTTTTACCCGGATCGAGCGCGCGGCATGGCCGGGGCGAGTCGATCGTATGAAGGAGAATCAAGATGGGTGATACGGCAAAAGACACGTTGGTCCAGAAGGACAAGTCCGGCGATGTCGTCTCGGGGGGCAATCTTGTTGCCAAGGCTTTGAAAAATGAGGGCGTGGACACGATTTTCACGCTCTGCGGCGGCCACATCATCGATATCTATGACGGTTGCCTGGACGAGGGCATTCGCATTATCGACGTGCGCCACGAACAGGTGGCAGCCCATGCCGCCGACGGCTATGCCCGTCAGACCGGCAAGCTGGGTTGCGTGGTGACCACGGCCGGCCCGGGCTGCACCAACGCAATGACCGGCATCGCCACGGCCTTCCGTTCCGAAACCCCGATGATCCATATCGGCGGCCAGGGCGCGCTGACCCAACACAAGATGGGCTCGCTGCAGGACCTGCCGCATGTCGACATCATGGCGCCGATAACCAAGTTTTCGGCCGGTGTGCGTTCGACCGACCGGATTGCCGACATGGTCTCCATGGCCGCGCGCGAGGCCTATAACGGCGCGCCCGGCCCGTCTTACCTGGAAATTCCGCGCGACGTGCTGGACCGTCAGATTCCGCTTTCCGAGGCGCGCATACCGGCCCCCGGCTCCTATCGCGGCTCGACCAAGTCGGTCGGCGATCCGAAGGACATCGAAAAGCTGGCCGACATTCTGGTGAATGCCAAGCGGCCGGCAATCCTGTATGGCACCCAGGTCTGGACGGCGCGCGGCCATAACGAAGCCATCGAACTGGTGCGCAAACTGAACATCCCGGCCTATATGAACGGCTCGTCGCGCGGCATGCTGCCGCCGGGCGATCCGCATTACTTCAACCGCACCCGCAGTTCCGCCTTCGGCAAGGCCGACGTCATCGTCATCGTCGGCACCCCGTTCGATTTCCGCATGGGTTACGGCAAGCGTATCAGCAGCGAGGCCACGCTCGTCCATATCGACATGGATTACCGGACGGTCGGCAAGAACCGCGATATCTCGCTGGGGCTGGTCGGCGATCCGGGCGCGATCCTGCAGGCGGCCCTGGATGCCACCACGGGCCGCACCGACAATGGCGCCGCCGGGCGCCAGGGCTGGCTGGACGAGCTTCGCGCCGAGGAAGTCGCGCGCACCGAAAAACTGATGCCGCTGTTCATGGCCGATCAGGACCCGATCCATCCCTACCGTCTGGCATGGGAAATCAACGAGTTCCTGACCGAGGACACGATCTATATCGGCGACGGCGGCGACGTGGTGACGATCAGCGCCCAGGCGGTGCAGCCGCGCACCCCGGGCCACTGGATGGACCCCGGCGCGCTGGGTTCGCTGGGCGTCGGCACCGGTTTCGCCCTGGCTTCCAAACTGGCCCATCCGGACAAGGAGGTCATGTGCCTCTATGGCGACGGCTCCTTCGGCATGACCGCCTTCGACATGGAGACGGCCAACAGGTTCGGCGCGCCTTACCTGGCGGTGATCGGTAACAACTCGCACATGAACCAGATCCGCTATGGCCAGATCGCCAAATATGGCGAACAGCGCGGCAATGTCGGCAACAAGCTGGGCGACGTACCCTTCTCGCAGTTCGCCCAGATGCTGGGCGGTTATGGCGAGGAGGTCCGCGAGACCGCCGAGATCGCCCCGGCCCTGCGCCGCGCCCGCGAGGAAATCGCCAAATCCGGCAAGTCCGCCGTGGTCAATGTCTGGATCGATCCCAACGAATATGCGCCGGGCACCAAGGCCCAGACCATGTACAAGTGATGTGCCGGCACGTCCAACGCCCACGCACATCGGTTCCGTGTGGCCGCTCCTTCACGGGGCGGCCCGCGGGAGACCGCTAAGGAAGACGGAGAGTTAGAGCAATGAGCAAAGCCCTTGAAGGTGTCCGTATTCTGGACATGACCCATGTGCAGTCGGGCCCGACCTGCACCCAGCTTCTCGCCTGGTTCGGCGCCGACGTGATTAAGGTCGAGCGACCCGGCGTCGGCGATGCGACGCGTGGTCAGCTGCGCGACATCCCGGATGTGGACAGCCTCTATTTTACCATGCTGAACCACAATAAGCGCAGTGTGACCCTGAATCCCAAGACCGAGAAGGGCAAGGCGATCTTCGCCAAGCTGATCGAGGAATGCGACGTGATGGTCGAAAACTTCGCGCCGGGCGCCATCGACCGCATGGGCTTCCCCTGGGAAAAAATCCAGGAGATCAACCCGCGCATGATCTATGCCTCGGTCAAGGGCTTCGGCCCCGGTCCCTACGAGGACTGCAAGGTCTATGAAAACGTCGCGCAATGCACCGGCGGCTCGGCCTCCACGACCGGCGAGATCGACGGTTTCCCGATGGTCACCGGCGCCCAGATCGGCGATTCGGGCACTGGGCTGCATTTGGCGCTGGGCATCGTGACGGCGCTGTATCATCGCGAGCAGTCGGGCAAGGGCCAGCGCGTTTCCTGCGCCATGCAAGACGGCGTGCTCAATCTGTGCCGCGTCAAGCTGCGCGACCAGCAGCGCATGGCGCACGGACCGATGAAGGAATATCCGCAATATCCCAACGCCGAATTCGGCGACGCCGTACCGCGCGCGGGCAATGCCTCGGGTGGCGGCCAGCCGGGCTGGATCGTCAAATGCAAGGACTGGGAGACCGATCCGGACTCCTATGCCTATGTGATCGCTCAGGCGGCGGCATTCCCGGCGCTGGCCAAGGCCATCGGGCATGAGGACTGGCTGGAAGATCCGGAGTGGAACACCCCGGAAGCCCGCCTGCCCAAGATCGACAAACTGTTCGAAGAGGTCGAGAAATGGACCATGACCAAAACCAAGTTCGAGGTCATGAACATCCTCAATCCGCAGAACGTGCCGGTTGGACCGATCCTCAGCATGAAGGAGTTGGCCGAGGAGCCGTCGCTGCGTGAGACCGGCACGGTCGTCGAGGTCGATCACCCCGATCGCGGTAAGTACCTGACCGTCGGCAATCCCATCAAGCTGTCGGATTCACCGTCGGATGTAGCGCGTTCGCCGTTGCTGGGCGAGCATACCGACGACATCCTGCGCGACGTCGTCGGCATGTCGGATGAAGAAATCGTGGCGGCGAAGGCAGAGGGCGCGGTCTAGCGGCCACGGCCAACATCGAGAGGAATAACCATGCGTATCATCGTCAACGGCCAGCAGGCCTTCGGCAAGGCCAGCCTCGAGGCGATCCTCGACAAGGGCGAGGATGAGGTCGTCGCCGTCTATACGGCGCCAGACAAGGAAGGTAAGCCGGTCGATCCGATCAAGGAATTCGCGTTAGAGCGCGGCGTGCCAGTGGTCCAGCCGGCGAATTACAAGGACAAGGAAATCCTCGACGAGATGCGCGCGCTGAACGCGGACCTGATGGTCATGGCCTTTATGATCATCTTCGTTCCGGAAGAAGCACGGGATATCCCGACGCACGGGTCGATCTGTTTCCATCCCTCGCTGTTGCCGCTGCATCGCGGGCCCAGTTCGATCAACTGGCCGATCATGTGGGGCGCGAAAAAGACGGGTCTGTCGATCTTCTGGCCGGACGACGGCCTGGACGAGGGCGAAATCCTGCTTCAGAAGGAAGTCGATATCGGCCCCGACGATACGCTGGGCGACGTCTATTTCAAGAAGATCTTCCCGCTCGGCGTGGAAGGTGTGCTGGAGGCCATTGACCTGGTGCGCGCCGGTAACCCGCCGCGCATCGCCCAGGACGATTCGAAGGCGACCTATGAAAGCTGGTGCAAAAAGGATCATGCGAAGATCGACTGGAACCGGTCGGCCGGCGAGGTCTACAACCAGATCCGCGCCACAAACCCCGCGCCCGGCGCCTGGACGACCCTCGAAGGCAAAACCCTGCAAATTTTCGACAGCGCCAGGGTTGAGGCGGGCGGTCGTCCCGGTGAGATCGTCTCTGTCACGGACGAGGGTTTTACGGTCGTGGCGGGCCTTGGCGGCATCCTGGTGAAGCGCGTGCGCCTGGATGGCGGTGCGAAAGTCGCTGCGAAGGAATTTACAGACGCTAACGGGCTTAAAGAAGGCGCGCGTCTGGGCGAATAATCCCGGCGCAAGGAAATACCTTATCGAATAGGATGTCGGCGAACCCGCCGGCTGACGAATTCCCGAGTGTTACTGGAGAACAAAATGGCTAAAAGCGATATCGAAATTGCCCGCGAGGCGACCATGCAGCCGATTGCGGAAATTGGCGCGAAGCTGGGTCTCCCGGCGGATGCACTTCTCCAGTACGGGCCCTACAAGGCCAAGCTGTCTTTCGAACACATCAACAAGCTGCAAGGCAATCCCGACGGCAAGCTGATCCTGGTTACCGCGGTCACGCCGACGCCGGCGGGCGAGGGCAAGACCACGACCTCGGTCGGCCTTAGCGATGGCATGAACCGCATCGGCAAGAAAACCGTTGTATGTTTGCGCGAGCCTTCCCTTGGTCCCTGCTTCGGCATGAAGGGCGGCGCCGCGGGCGGCGGCTATGCGCAGGTCGTGCCGATGGAGGATATCAACCTTCATTTTACCGGCGATTTCCACGCCATCGGCGTCGCGCATAATCTGCTTTCGGCGCTCATTGACAATCATTTGTACTGGGGCAACGAGCTGGGCATCGACCCGCGCCGTGTCACTTGGCGCCGTGTCGTCGATATGAACGATCGGGCGTTGCGGTCGATCGTCAACTCACTGGGCGGCGTGGCCAACGGCTCCCCCCGCGAGGATGGTTTTGACATTACCGTCGCATCCGAGGTGATGGCCGTGTTCTGTCTGGCGTCGGACCTCGACGATCTGACGGAGCGGCTCGGCAATATTGTCGTGGCCCAGACCCGGGACCGCAAGCCCATCTATGCACGCGATCTGATGGCGGCCGGCCCGATGTCGGTGCTGCTTAAGGATGCCATCTCACCGAACCTTGTGCAGACCCTGGAAAACAACCCGGCCTTTATCCATGGCGGCCCCTTCGCCAATATCGCGCATGGCTGCAATACGGTGATCGCCACCAAGACGGCGCTCAAGCTTGGTGATTATGTGGTGACCGAGGCCGGCTTCGGGGCCGACCTGGGCGCCGAAAAATTCTTTGACATCAAGTGCCGCAAGGCCGGGCTCGATCCGAAGGCGGTGGTGATCGTCGCCACGATCAGGGCGCTCAAGATGCATGGTGGCGTCGCCAAGGGCGACCTCGGCAGCGAAAACGTCGAGGCTGTGAAGAATGGCTGCACCAACCTGGCCCGACATATCGCCAACGTTAAATCCTTCGGGGTTCCGGTCGTTGTCGCGATAAACCAATTCGTCAACGACACTGATGCCGAGGTCGAGGCGGTGCGCCAGGCGGCCAGCGAAAACGGGGTCAAGGCGATTCTGGCAGCCCATTGGGCGGATGGCGGCGCGGGCACGGAAGAGCTTGCGAAAGAGGTTGTCGAAATTGTCGAAAGCGGCGGCGCCAACTTCAAGCCGATCTATGACGACAGCATGCCGCTGTGGGACAAGATCAAGACCGTTGCGACGAAGATTTATGGCGCCGCGGATATCAGCGCCGACGATAAGGTGCGCAAACAGATCGAGGAATACCAGGCGGATTACGGGCATTTCCCCATCTGCATGGCCAAGACTCAATATTCCTTCTCGACCGATCCGAATCTGAAGGGTGCGCCCAGCGGCCATGTCATTCCGATCCGTGAGGTTCGCCTCTCGGCGGGCGCGGGTTTCCTGGTCGTGGTTTGCGGTGAGATCATGACCATGCCGGGCCTGCCGCGCGTGCCCGCGGCCAATTCGATCAAATTGAATGCCGATGGCCAGATCGAAGGATTGTTCTGATTTAATGGGGGCGGGACAGCCCGCCTCCCCCGATACCCAATAACAGGGAGATTGCCGGCCATGACTATCAAATCCATAGTTGCCCCGGTTCGCGGGGACGGCAAGGGCGAGTGGGTGTTGGGGCTGGCCCTGGCGATCGGTGGAAAGTTCAACTCGCATATCGATGTGTTGCATGTGCATGCGAATGCCCAGGACATGATTCCGCGCGGGGTTCCGCTGACCACGGCGTTCAAGAGCACCATTCTCGAGGCCGCCGGTGTGGCGGCCAAGCAGGAGGAGGAGCGACTTTCAACGCTCTTCGACGATTACTGCAAGGCAAATAATCTGGAGGTTGTTTTAGCCGATGCGGAAGATTTTCCGGCGGACCGCCTGTCCATTTCCTGGCACGAGGCCGAGGGCAAGCAGGCGAATGTTATTCGCAACGAAGTCCGGTTCGCCGATCTGATCGTCGTGCCCCAGCCGGACCGCGCCTCGGCCCTGGGCATGAATACCCTGCAGGCCGCCTTGTTCGACGTACGTAAACTGACCGCTATTGCCCCACACCGGGAAATCAAGGAAACGGGCCGGCATGTTACGATTGCCTGGAATGGCGGTTCAGAGGCTGCCCGCGCCGTCAATTGGTCGCTGCCGATCCTGGCGGCGGCGGAAAAGGTCAGCGTGCTGGTTGCAAATGACAAGGACGGCGGCGTGACCCGCAGCAAGTCCATCAGGCGGTATTTGCGGCTGCATGGCGTCGAATCCGACATTCAGACTTTCGAACGCGGGGGCCGCGAAGTGGCTGCCGCGATCCTAGACAAAGTTGTGGATATCGGTGGCGATATGCTGGTGATGGGCGCGTTCGGTACCCAGAAACGTAGCGACCTTGTGCTCGGTGGCGTTACTCAGTATGTGCTGGAAAAGGCTGATATCCCGCTGTTAATGGCCCATTGATGGGGCGGGAAGCGCGCCGCCCATAGGGGTGGTTTACCCACTACTGGTATCTGGTATACATAAATCATTGGCAGTGCGGTTTCTCCGTTCCCGGTGTTCCGCGGGGTTTGGATAGGGGTTGCGCTGCTCTGAAAAACCACGGAAAATCCGGATAATTAAATTCGGGAATGGCCGGGCGCGGTTTAGCGGCGGGGTGTTTAAAGGGCAGGAGCATTTGGTATGAAAGTTTGTATATACGGGGCCGGCGCGATCGGCGGTTATGTCGCCGTTGAAATGGCTCAGGTTCAGGGCGTCGAGGTCTCTGTCATTGCCCGCGGCGCGCATTTGCAAGCCATGCGCGAGAACGGCCTGAAACTGATCAAGGACGGCGAGGAACGCATCGGCAAGGTGAACGCCACCGACAACCCAGCCGAACTCGGCCCGCAGGATACGGTGATCGTCGCGCTGAAGGCGCATCAGGCGTGGGAATCGGCGGAACAGATCCGGCCGCTGCTGGGCCAGGATACATCAGTCGTCACCTGCCAGAACGGCGTGCCCTGGTGGTATTTTCACGGCCTGGAAGAACCTTACACCGACCTTCGTGTCAAATCGGTGGATCCCGGCGACCGCCAGTGGAACATCATCGGCCCCGACCGCGCCATCGGCTGCGTCGTATACCCGGCCACCGAAATCGCCGAGCCCGGCGTGATCAATCATAAATATGGCGACAAATTCACCCTGGGCGAGCCGTCGGGCGAGATTTCCGAGCGCTGCCAACGTCTCAGCGAGGTCATGGAGGCGGGGGGGCTGCGTGCGCCGGTCATCCCCAATATTCGCGATGAAATCTGGCTGAAGCTGTGGGGTAATCTCTGTTTTAATCCGATTAGCGCCCTGACCCGCGCGACGCTGGACGTCGTTGCCACCGACCCGGCGACCCGTGCCCTGTCGGCGTCCATGATGGAAGAGGCGCATGCGATTGCGACCAAACTGGGCGCCGGTTTCCGCGTCGATATGGAACGGCGCATTGATGGCGCCGCCAAGGTCGGCGCGCATCGCACATCGATGCTGCAGGACCTGGAAAAGGGCCGCGCCATCGAACTGGATGCGCTGTTGACGGCGGTTCAGGATCTCGGGCGGCTGTGCAAGGTCGAAACGCCTTATATAGACATCGTGCTTGGCCTGACCCAGCAATTGGGCCGCAGCCTGGGGGTCTATCCGGTGTTTCCCGAAGAGGGTTCCTCGTCGGCGGCCGCCTGAGTCGGGGCGGGAATTTCTATAAGAACAGGGGGAGAGTTGAGTTCATGTCATCTCAACTGACAATTCAAACGGTGCAGGTCAATGTCAGTCTGAAAGAAAAGACATACGACATTCTCAAAGACGCGATCTGTAAGATGAACATTTATGCGCCCGACGCGCAGTTGCGGCTGGATGAACGCCAGCTTTCCGAGCAACTGGGCATCAGCCGCACGCCGTTGCGCGAGGCGCTGGTACGTCTGGAACAGGAAGGGTTGGTCAATATCATCCCGCGGCGCGGCATCTTCATCGTCCGCAAGACCAAGCTGGAAATCGTCGAGTTGATCGTTGTCTGGGCCGCACTGGAGGGTATGGCGGCACGCTTGGCGACCCAGAAGGCATCCAACGAGGATATCGCCTCGCTGCGCAGCATGTTCCCGTCCTTCAGCGCCGATGATCAGCCCGCAAATATCGACGAATATTCAGAACGCAATATCGAGTTTCACCAGACGATCCTGAAGCTTGGCGGCTGCAATCTGCTGGTCGACATGGCCGACCAGCTTTTCATCCATGTGCGCAGCATCCGCACCCAGACCATCGGCGAGGCCGACCGCGCCACCCGCTCGGTCAAGGATCACCGGCAGATCATCGAGGCGATCGAGGCCCGTGACACCGAACTGGCCGAACGCCTGGTCCGCGAACACGCCCTCGCCCTCGCCGAACATATCGACAAGAACGTCACATACCTCGATTGAGTGGCCGGCGACGGCGGGGCGCTAACCCACCTGCACCTTGATCTCGCCGATACCCTCCACGCCGCCGGTGAGGCGGTCGCCGCGTTCGATGGCGCCGACGCCGGCCGGTGTGCCGGTCATGATCAGATCGCCTGGTCGGAGTTCCCATAGGCCGGAACAATATTCAATGATCTCCGGCACAGACCAGATCAACTGGTTCAAATCGCCTTCCTGGCGTACATCGCCATTGACGGCCAGCCACACGCGGCCGGTATCCGGATGGCCGATTTCCGAGGCCGGGCGGATCGCCGAACAGGGCGCCGCGTTGTCGAAGGCCTTGCCCGAATCCCACGGCCGGGCCATTTTCTTGGCCACGCCCTGCAGGTCGCGCCGCGTCAAATCGATGCCCACCGCATAACCATAGACGTAATCCAGCGCCTGGGCCGCCGGGATGTTCACCCCGGCCTTGCCGATCGCCACCACTTGCTCGATCTCGTGATGCAGATTGTCTGTCGCCAGCGGATAGGGGATCTGCGAATCGTTCGCCACCACGGCGTCGGCCGGCTTGCAGAAAAAGAAGGGCGGCTCGCGGTCGGGATCATGTCCCATCTCGCGCGCATGTTCGGCATAGTTCCGGCCTACGCAGTAAATGCGGTGGACGGGGAACAGATCCGAAGTTCCTTCCACTTCGACGGTGGCCTGGGAAACGGCCGGCACAACAAAACTCATTTGTATATTCTCCGTTGGTCGATTTTGGTTAAAAGGGCGAAATATAGCTTACTGTCGGGAGGAGGCGTAATACTGGACTTTGCGCTCCAGCCAGGCGAGGATCTCGGCGAGCAGGAAGGACAACGTGAACAGGACGAGCAACACCGCCCAGAAATGCTTCATCAGAAAGTTGGAGGAGTAAATCTCGAACAGGGAACCGAAGCCGACGATCGAGATCAACAGTTGGCCGATGATCACGCCCTTGACGCCGCGGATGAAGCCGATGCGCACGCCGCCGAGGATTTCCGGCAGCGCCGCCCAAAAATAGATTTTGGTGAAGGCGTCGAAGGGCGAGGCGCCGAAGGAATGCGCCATCTCGACCAGCGAGCGGTTAATCTGCATGACGCCGGCACGCGCGTTGAGCACGATGATCCAGATCGCAAACAGGGCGGTCGTGATGACGATCGAGGTTAGGCCGAAGCCGAACAGCACCATCAGCACCGGCACCAGCGCGGTCAGCGGCGCGCTGAGGAAGATGTTCACCCAGGGCAGCAGAAGCTCGTCGGCAAGCCGGCTCTTGCCCATGAGGATGCCGACCGGCACGCCGATGACGATCGCCGCTGTCGTGCCGATCGCGAAGGCCTCGGCGGTTTCCCGGAGCGCCTTCAGAAACGCTGGCGTTCCCCCGATCTCCAGGAGGGTCGCGAAGATGGCCGACAGGGGCGGCAGAAAGAACGTCAACTCTAACTGGCCGATGATCTCCCACAGCAGAGCCCATAGAATCAGAGACGACATATTCGGAAGCTGATAGCCAAAGATTTTCATGGGATCCGACTACTCCACGTATGACCTGAGCGAGGCCCAGATCTTGTCGACCAGGTCGAGATATTCGGGGTCGCGCCGGATACTGTCGACGTCCTTGTTCCTGAATCCCTGCGGGCGGATGATCTCCGATACCCGGCTTGGGCGCGGCAGCAGGATAGCGACCTGGTTCGAGACGTAGACCGCTTCCTCGATCGAGTGGGTGACGAACAGGAAGGTCTTATTCTCGTTCTGCACCAGGCTCAGCAGGTCCTCCTGGAACTTGCGCCGCGTCTGCTCGTCGACGGCCGAGAAGGGTTCGTCCATCAGCAGCACCTCGGCATTGACACTGAGCGCGCGGGCGAGCCCGACGCGCTGGCGCATGCCGCCGGACAGTTCGTGCGGGTAGCTGTGCTCGAAACCCTTGAGGCCGACCGAGGCGATGTATTTCTCGGCGACCGCCTCGCGCTCGGATTTAGCGACGCCCCGCAGTTCGAGCCCGAAGGCGACGTTGCGGATGGTGCTCGCCCAGGGCATCAGAGCGAAATCCTGAAACACGAACGCACGGTCGGGCCCGGGTCCGGTAACCGGCTTCCCGTTAACCAGAACCTCGCCGCTGTTCGCGGGGAGCAGGCCGGCGATGATCTTGAGCAGGGTCGTCTTGCCGCAGCCGGACGGTCCCAGAAGCGACGTCAACTGTCCCTTGGGGAAGTCAAGGGAAAGGTCGCGCAAGGCTTCGACGTCTCCATAGTTCTTGTAGACGTTGCGGACCGCGACGGCATTCTCGGTAATAGTTGTATCCATATTTAATTCTCTGTTGGAGCGGCTAGGTCTGTCAGTCCGAAACAAGCGTCTTGCGGGTACCCTTGAACAGGAAATTTTCAAGCCGCTCGAGCAGGTTCAGGAAGAGGACGGCGAGAATAATAATTGATGCGATCGCCGCATACATGCTTGGATAATCGGCGATTGAGCGGCTGTAACTGATGATGTCACCGACGCCGGTTGGGGTGATCTTCAGTTCGGCGAGAATCGCCCCGATGAATCCGGCCGAGACGCCGAGGCGAAGCCCTGCAAATATGACCGGCGATGCCGACGGCAGGATGATCTTGAGAATGATGTCGCGCCGGGTGCCCAGGAACGACATTCCCATTTCGATGAGGGAGGCCGGCGTGTTTCGCACCGCGCCAGCGGTGTTCAGGACGATGACCGGCATCGCCATGATGCAGATAACGAATACCTTCGATGTCAGTCCGATGCCATACGCCATGACCAGCAATGGAATCAGCGCCGCCAGCGGAGCCGTCTGCATGACCACGAAAATCGGTGAGACCAGCCAGTCGAAGGCCCGGTTCAAACCAATCCACAGGCCGATGGCGATCCCGAAGAACCCTGAGATCAGCACGCCGATGACCAGCGGCTTCAGCGTTTCCGCATAGGCCCTGAACATCGTGCCATCCATGATGAGCGCCCAGAAGGCGACCAGTGACTCCAGGAATGTCGGAAAGGCGAAGCTCACAGGAATGCGCCCGGCAATCTCCCAGGCGCCGAACATGAAAATCGCAGAGCACAGTTTCAGTATTACGGCCCGATGGCGGGTGAACATTTACATATCCGGAAAGTCAGAAAATAAAGCCGGCGGAGCGGATATCCGCTCCGCCGGCGCTAATCGTGGTCTTATTGCGTGGCTTTGTTCAGCGGCTCGAAGTACCAGAAGTCCTCGGGGTTGAGGCTCGCCGGGTCGCCCTCCAGCTGCCCGGCCTTCGAGTACCATTCGAGGTCCGCTTTGGCGGCGTTCATGCCGCCGCCGTTCGGGTCGTAGAGTCCGCCCTCGATCGCCTCGGCGAAGAAACCGTCGAGCCCGTCCAGCACCTCTTTCGGGAGCTGGCCTATGGGGCCGTTCGGATCCGTCTCGCGGCTGACCATCGTCGGGTCCTTGTGTATGTCTCGATACACGCCGACCAGCGCCTTGACGAAGATGCCCACCGAATCGCTGTTCTTCTTCATCCAGTCGAGGTTGGCGAACAGGGCCTCGTCGCTGGCATCGACATCGAACATCGTCAGGACGTTGAACTTGTCGCCCTGCAGCTTCATGAGCTTGTTCTTGTTGGACAAGTCGACGATGGTCGCATCGGTCTGGCCCGCGATCAGCGCGGCGACACGGTTCGACGAACCCGGCACGTAGGAACGCTTGCCGAACTTGATGCTGAGCCGATCTTCGATGACGTTGGCGATCGAGTCGGTGCCGCCGCCGCGCGAGTGAAGCATGATCGGTTCACCGTTGAGATCCTCGAGCTTCGAATACTTCTTCGAGGTGACCGGGAAGAACTTCAGCTTGGACATCTGGAAGATGATCCGCACCGGCGCCTTGGAGCGCTGCATCACCGAATAGGGCGTGCCGAAACCGATATCCATCTGACCGCTCAGGATCGCCTGGATCGCGAGTTCCTCATCGGCAAACGCGGTCCATTCGTACTCGAGTCCCATCTTCTTCGCTCGGTCCAGCGCCACGAAGATGTGGGCGAGTTCATCCGACGGCGGCTCGGAGAGCGCAATCCGAATCTTTTCCGCCTGCGCCGGCGTCGCCGCGCCGAAAAGCGTGCCGACCATCGCCGCCACCGCGAATGCATGTGCTGCCCGCACAAATAAATATCTCATGATTTTTCTCCCTGTTTGGATGTGGTTATTATGGATAAACCAATCGCGATCAATCTAGGTTTTTGGTTTCAGGAGAGTCAAGCTTTACTCTTGGACATTATGTCGTTACTACGAACCAAAGCAAAACCAATTGAAAGATTGATTGCATGTCTCTCCATGAGTCTGATCGTGTGCTGCAGGAATTGCGGCGGATGCTGGACGCGGGCGATTACCCGCTTAACAGCCGTCTGCCGCCGGAACGCGATTTGTGCGAGACGATCGGCGTCAAGCGCACGGTGTTGCGCAAGGCGCTGGCCCGGCTGGAGGCCGACGGCCATATCTGGCGGCATGTGGGCAAGGGCACCTTCGTCGGCTCGCCACCCAGCGGCCTGCAGGACGATACGCCATCGATCGCCAACCGCACCAACCCGGGGGAGGTGATGCAGGCGCGCCTTACCGTCGAGCCGGAACTGGCGCGCCTGGCGGCGCTGAACGCCACGGCGTCCGAGATAGCCGAAATGCGCCGCTGCATAAAGGGCATGAGACAGGCCCGCGAATGGCGGACCTACGAGATGTGGGACAACAGGCTACACCGCGAGGTTGCCCGGGCCAGCGGTAATGTCTGCCTGCTGGCTGTCTTCGACATGCTGAACGCGGTGCGCCGCGCGGTGGCCTGGAAGCGCCTGAGGAGACATGAACTGGGCCACGACCATCACAGTTTTTGCGAACATGACGCGCTGGTCGACGTGATCGAAGAACGCGATACGGAGGCTGCGGCGACCCTGATGCGCGACCATCTGCGCGCGGTGCGCCGCGACCTGCTGGCCTCGATACCGGATTAGATCTCCGGCTTTCAGTTCCGGTATCGCGGGCCGTCGAACGGGTCGCAGCTACGCTCGCGGTCCGGGCCCAGAAGGTGGTCCAGAACGCCGTCCCACCCGTTGGCGCGGCATACGTGAATAGCGCCTTCGCGGCCAAGGCTGTCGATCAATGACATGGCCAGCCTGGCCTGTTCGTTAATTGGCTGCTTTTGCATATCGATTATCCTGACAATTTTACTGTTCCCCTTAGTCCACTAATACTAACGGGTATTAGCGACTAAATAGTTAAACCAATCTCACATTCGGTTTACCCGGGAACCGGTATGCTTTCACACATCCAGGCGGCGTCCTCTTTCGCCTCGGCAAGGCGCCGGTCGACGATTTCGGCCATGCTGACGATGCCGCACAATCCCTTGTCGTTGACCACCGGCATGTGATGGGCGCGCCGTGCCGACATGCGGGTCATGACGCGGCGCAGGTCCTCGTCCGGTCGGCAGGATGCCACGTTGCGGCACATGATATCGGCCACCGTCATCGGCATCAGCCGCCCGACTCCATGGGATTTCAGGGCGCGGATCAGGTCTCGTTCGCTGATCAGTCCTTCAATGTCGCGGCCGTTTTTGCTGACGATCAGCGCGCCCGCATTCCGCTGGCGCATTATGCAGATCGCCGCGCCGACCGGCGTATCGCCCTCGATGGTGATGGGCCTCCGCCCCTTTCTTTTCAAAATGCCTTCTACAGTCATAATATCCTCCACCCTTAATTGGTTTCCGATTTTCGATTCCCCGCCGATTGACCCGGATCAAAGACTCGCGCACCAAACTGGCGGAAAATAGTTCCGCTTGTGGAGATATCAGGGCCAAATGACAGCCAGGCGCGCGTATTTGCCACAATTCGCCACTTGCGTCGTTGGGCGGCCAAACGAGGCGAAGATGACAACAGTCGCCAGTTTTGAAATCGAATGCCTCCGGTTCGTCGGGCCGGATGGCAGGCCGGTCGCTGATCTGCCGGCCTTCGCCCGGGACAGGGGCATCATGACCGGCCTGTACCGCTGGATGGTGATGACCCGGGCATTCGATACCAAGGCCATCGCCCTGCAGCGTACCGGCCGGCTGGGTACCTACGCTTCCAGCGCCGGGCAGGAAGCGGTGGCGGCGGGCGTGGCCGATGTCATGGCGCCAGACGACGTCCTGCTGCCCAGTTTCCGCGAGCACGGCGCGCAACTGGTGCGCGGGGTCACAATGAAAGAACTGTTCCTCTATTGGGGCGGCGACGGGCGTGGCTCCGATTTCGCCGGGCCGCGCCAGGACTTTCCGGTCTGCGTTCCGGTTGGCAGCCACGCGCCCCATGCCGCGGGCGTGGCGCTGGCCTTCAAGCTGCGGGGCGAGGCGCGCGTCGCCGTGGCGATCCTCGGCGATGGCGCCACCTCGAAGGGCGACGTCTACGAGGCGATGAACATTGCCGGGGCGTGGGCGTTGCCCGCGGTCTTCGTCGTCAGCAATAATCAGTGGGCGATATCCGTTCCGCGCAAGGCCCAGACGGCGGCCGAAACCCTGGCTCAAAAGGCGATCGCCGCCGGTTTCGAGGGGCTGCAGGTGGACGGTAACGATGTCGTGGCGGTTCGCCAGGCCACGGCCGATGCGCTGGAGAAAGCCCGTGCCGGCGGCGGGCCGACGCTGATCGAGGCGCTGACCTATCGGCTGGGCGACCATACGACGGTCGACGACGCCAGCCGCTATCGCGACGACGAGGAGGTCGGCCGCCACTGGCGGGAAGAGCCGATCGCGCGGTTGCGCACTTTCCTGACCGAAACACATGGCTGGACCCGCGAGGAGGAGGAGTCGCTGATCGGGGAATGCGGGGGCGAGGTGGAAACCGCCGCGGACGACTATCTTACGGTGGCGCCGGAAGGCCCCGGGGTGGTGTTCGACTGGCTGTATGAAGAACTACCGACCGCCTATGCGCGCCAGCGCGCCGAGATGCTGGCCGGGGAGTAGGGGAAACGATGGTCACGACGAAGCAGAAAGCAAAGACCAACCCGCAAGCCACGGACCTGACCATGGTGGAGGCGGTGAATCGGGCGATGGCCCGCGCCATGGCGGAAGACGAGACCGTCATCCTGCTGGGCGAGGATATCGGCATTGACGGCGGTGTGTTCCGTGCGACGGAAGGCCTGATCGCCCGTTTCGGCGCGGATCGCGTGCGCGATACGCCGCTGTCGGAGGCGTTGATCGGCGGCCTGCCGGTCGGGCTGGCGGCCATGGGGTTCCGCCCGGTTGCCGAAATCCAGTTCATGGGCTTTATCTATCCGGTGATCGACCAGTTGGTGAACCATGCCTCGCGGATGCGCGCCCGTACGCGCGGGCGGCTGACCTGTCCGATGGTGCTCCGCGCGCCCTATGGCGGCGGCATCCATGCGCCGGAGCATCACTCGGAAAGCATGGAGGCGATGTTCGCCCATATACCGGGCATCCGCGTCGTCATTCCGTCGTCGCCGGCGAAGGCCTATGGCCTGTTGCTGTCCGCCATTCGCGATCCGGACCCGGTCGTCTTTCTGGAACCCAAGCGCGCCTACAGGGCAGTGAAGGAGCAAGTTATCGACGATGGCGGCGCCCTGCCGCTTGACCGCTGCTTTGTCACGCTGAAAGGCGCGGATATTACGCTGGTCGGTTGGGGCGCGATGCTGGGTGAAGCGATGGAGGCCGCCGATATTCTGGCCGGCGAGGGCGTTGAGGCCGAGGTCATCGACGTCGCCACCTTGAAGCCTCTCGATATGGACAGCATTCTAACCTCTGTGAAGAAAACCGGGCGCTGCGTTATCGTCCATGAAGCCCCGCTGACCGGCGGATTCGGGGCCGAGATCGCAGCCAGGCTGGCGGGCGAGGGGCTGATGCATCTGGTGGCGCCGGTCGAACGGGTCGCCGGATGGGACACGGTGATGCCGCCGCCGCGCCTGGAATCCCGTTACATGCCCTCGGCCGCGCGGGTCGCCGCCGCCGCCCGTCGTGCCCTGGAGTATGCGTGATGGGCGATATTTTCAAACTGCCCGACCTGGGCGAAGGGCTGGCCGAGGCCGAGATCGTCGCCTGGCATGTCGGGGTGGGCGACCATGTGGTGACCGACCAGCCGCTGGTTTCGGTCGAGACCGATAAGGCGGTGGTCGAGGTGCCGTCGCCGCAATCGGGCCATATCGCGGCGCTGCATGGCGAAGCGGGCGACGTGATCGCGGTCGGCGCGCCACTGGTCGAATTCACGGGCGGCACGACCGAGGACAAGGGCGCGGTGGTCGGGGAAATTCCGAAGGCCGCGGCGGGCAAGGTCAAGGCCGCGCCCGCCCTGCGCGCCCTGGCGAAGGATTTGGGGGTCGATCTCGCATCCCTGCGGGGAACCGGGCCGGCCGGCGCGATAGTTCGCGCGGATGTGGAGGCGGCGGCGAAAGGCGCCGCGCCGGGACTGGAGAAAATTCGCGGGGTGCGTCGCGCCATGCTGCGCAATATGGTGCGCGCCGGGGCGGAGGTCGTGCCCGCCACCGTCACCGATGAGGCCGACATTGAATGCTGGCCGCCGAAGACCGACGTGACGGTGCGGCTGATCCGCGCCATGGCCGCCGGCTGCAAGGCCTCGCCCTCGCTCAATGCCTGGTTCGATGCGCAAACCGAAAGCCGCACCCTGCATGCCCATATCGACCTCGGCATCGCGGTGGAGACCGACGACGGGCTGTTTGCGCCGGCCATGCGCGACATCGGCAATCGCGACGCCGCCGATCTGCGGCGCGGGGTGGCGGCGATGAAGAAGGATATCGAGGCCCGCGCCATCCCGCACGATCAACTCGTCGGCCAGACCGTCACGCTATCGAATTTCGGCATGTTCGGCGGCCGCTTCGCCGATCTCGTCGTGGTGCCGCCGCAGGTCGCGATCCTCGGCGCCGGCCGGGCCGAAGCGCGGGTCGTCGCCATCGACGGCAAGCCCGCGGTCCATCGCATGCTGCCGCTGTCGCTCAGCTTCGACCACCGCGTGGTCACGGGTGTCGAGGCGGCGCGGTTTTTGAATGCGGTGATCGAGGATCTGGAGAAGGAAAAATAGCCAAGAGGAACAGCCATGATCGAACCCGCCTTCCGGTTTTGCGACGAACTTGGCCCGAAAACGATCCTGCATATTTATCAGCCCTCGCTGGGCCTGAAGGCGATTCTGGTGGTGGATAATGTGGCCGCCGGGCCGGCGATTGGTGGAGTGCGGATGGCGCCGGACGTTTCGCTGGAGGAATGCTTCCGCCTGGCGCGCGCCATGACGTTCAAGAACGCCGCCGCCGGCCTGCCCCATGGCGGCGGCAAGTCGGTGATCTTCGCCGACCCGGCGATGGAGCCCGCGCGCAAACAGGAACTTGTCCGCGCCTTCGCCCGGGCGATCGGCCCGATAACGGATTACATTGCGGGGCCTGACATGGGTACCGACGAGACCGCCATGGCCTGGATCCAGGACGAGATCGGTCGCTCGGTCGGCCTGCCGCGCGAGATCGGCGGCATCCCGCTGGACGAGATCGGCGCCACCGGCTTTGGTCTGGTATCGGCGGCGGAGGTCGCGGCGGATCGCGCGGGGATCGATCTGAAGGGTGCGCGCATCGCGGTCCAGGGATTCGGCTCGGTCGGCAAGCATGCGGCGCGTTTTTTTGCGGAGAAGGGCGCGCTGCTGGTCGCCGCCGCCGATTCGCGCGGCACGGTTCATGACCAGGGCGGGCTGAATGTCGAGGGTCTGATCGCCATCAAGGAACAGGGCGGCCATGTCACCGACCTGGAAGGCGGCGGCAAGATGGATGTGGAGGGCGTCGTCGGCGTTGATTGCGACATCTGGATCCCGGCCGCGCGGCCCGACGTGATCCGCAAGGACAACGCCGGCCGGGTAAAGGCGAAGTTGATCGTCCAGGGCGCCAATATCGGCGTGACGGAGGAGGCAGAGGCGATGCTGGCTAAACGCGGCGTGCTTTGCATTCCCGATTTTATTTCCAACGCTGGCGGGGTCATCTGCGCGTCGGTCGAATATCACGGCGGCACCGAAGGCCGGGCTTTCCAGGCCATCGACGAGAAAATCCGCGCAAACACCGCGGAAATTCTGAACCGCGCGAAACGCAAGGCCATATCGCCCCGCGCCGCCGCCGTCGCCATGGCCGCCGAACGCGTAGAGAAGGCGATGAGCCTGCGACGGTGGGGGTAGGCGACAACCCCTCTTGCCCCATCCTTCGAGCCGGTCCATTCTGCCGCCGGAAACAAAAATGGCAGGGAAGGCGTGGCCGTGGAATTCGATCCTCTCAAGACGCGCGATCCGGGGCGGGGCCTGGCGCACGCGCCCAGCTATTGGGCGGCGACGGCGGGCGAGGCGCCTGCCGACGACGGGCCGCTGGATGGCGATATCGAGGTGGATGTCGCGGTGGTCGGTGGCGGCTATACGGGGCTCAGTTGCGCCTACAATCTGGCGAAAGCCGGAGTGAAGGTCGCGCTGCTGGAGGCCAACCGGCCCGGCTGGGGCTGCAGTGGCCGCAACGGCAGTTTCTCGCATGGATCGCTCGGTCGGCTTGCCTATGGCGACTGGGTCAAACGGTGGGGTGTCGAGGCGGCGCGGGCGCTCCATGGCGAGGCCGCGGCGGGATACGCCACGGTGCGCGAGCTGATCGCCGAGGGAAATATCGCCTGCGACGTTACCGAGGGCGGCTATATGAAGATCGCCCACCGGGAAAGCCGCATCGACTGGTTGCGCGACGAGTTGGCCGTGCTGCGCGATACCTTTGGCGCCAACGTCGAATTGCTGGACCGCGACGCGATCGCGGCCGACCATTACCGGGGCAATGAGGCCTTCGCCGCCCTGCGTTTCGCTAACGCGATCGGCCTGCATCCCCTTAAATATGCGCAAGGCCTGCTGCGCATGGCGCGCGAGGCCGGGGCCGCGATCCATTCCGAAAGCCCGGTCAGTGAAATTCACCGGCACGGGGAGATCCGGGTTCTGGTGACGCCTGGCGGGCGGGTGCGGGCGCGCGAGGTGGTGCTGGCCATGAATGGCTACGGGACGGAGCAGAACCGCGCGACGACCGGGCGCCTGTTGCCCGTGCTGTCCAACATCGTGGTGACCCGTCCGATGACGGCCGGGGAAAAGGCCGAGGCAAATCTCGTCACCAGCCATATGATGTCCGATACGCGCAAGCTGCTGAATTATTTCCGCCGCCTGCCCGACGACCGCATCCTGCTGGGCAACCGCGGGCCCTTGCGTCCGACCAAGACCGCGATGGATGCCCACCGCGCTGAAATGCTGGGGACGATCCGGCGCAAGTTCCCGGCCCTCCACGCCATCACCGGGGAATATTTCTGGGGCGGCTGGGTCGCCATTACCATGGACTCGATGCCCCATGTCGCAACTGCCTCGGACGACGCGAAACTGCATTACGCCATGGGGTACAACGGCACCGGCGTCTCGGCGGCAAGCCATGCCGGGCGCCGGCTGGCCGAACGGCTGACCGGCGTGGACAAGATTCATCCCGTGCTGTCCAGGCCGCTGCCGCGCATACCCTTCGCGGCCTTTCGGCGGGTCGGGCAGGCGGCCCTGTTCCAATGGTATCGCTGGCGCGACGAACGGGATTGAGGCAGGTCGGATCATGACAGTCAAGGCGACCGAATTGCCGCCGCCCGCGGCGGGACTGGCGATTGGCGTGCTCTGCGGGCTGGGGGCGACGCTGCTGTGGGCGGGGCAGGTACCCGTCGTGGCCATCGCGGTGCGCGGCAACCTGCCGGCGGCCGACCTGGTGGCCTTGCGCTTTATCGTTAGCGGTTTGCTGCTGGCGCCGGTGTTGTGGCATGGGCGCAAATATGGGCCAATGGCGGGAATCGGCTGGCGGCGCGGCATAATTCTGTCCCTCACCGGCGGGCCGGCCTTCCTGATGGCGCTGATGGCCGGACTGGTCTATGCGCCGGGATCGCATAGCGCGGCCATCGTCAACGGCCTGACGCCGGTGTTCGCGGTGCTGCTGGGCATAAGCCTGCTGGGCTTGCGGCCGGGCGGGCGAGAGCTTGCCGGCATCGCCATCGTGATCGCCGGTGTCCTGACGCTGGGCTGGCAGAGCCTGATGACCGATATCGCGATGCAAGATGCCTGGCTGGGCGACCTGTTGTTTTTGGCCGCCGCCATTCTGTGGGGCAGCTACACCGTGCTGTGCCGCCGCTGGGATGTCCATCCCTGGCGCGGGGCGGCGGTCCTCAATGTGCTGGGGGCCTTTTATCTGCCCTTCTGGCTGCTGTTTTACGACAGCCATATTCCGGCCGCGCCCTGGGGCGAGATTGTCTGGCAGGGCTTTTACCAGGGCATCGCCACCGGCATCGTCGCGATCGTCATATATTCGCGCGCCATCGCGCTGATCGGCTCCAGCCTGTCCTCCCTGTTCTCCGCCTTCATTCCGGCGCTGGTCATCCTGATGGCGATCCCCTTGCTCGGCGAACAACCGGCCTCGCTTGAATGGATCGGCATCGCGCTGGCCACCGGCGGGATGGTGTTGGCGTTGGCCCGGCGGGGATAGGCGGTCTATATTGCTCCCCATGACGAACGAACCCTCCCTGTTGCGCGGCGGTTGGCGCCGGCCCGAGATCCTGCTGCTGTTGATGGCGGCGGCGTCGCCGATCGCTTTTTCGGCCTGGATGGCCTTGCTGAACAATTTCGCCGTCGAGCGCGCCGCCTTTACCGGGGCGGAGATGGGGATGTTGCAGAGCCTGCGGGAAATTCCGGGTTTCATGGCCTTCGCGGTGGTGTTCCTGCTGTTGATATTGCGCGAGCAGAAAATCGCCTATCTGTCGCTGATCCTGCTCGGCCTGGGCACGGCGGCGACCGGCTATTTCCCCAGCATCCTCGGCCTTTACATAACCACCGTGGTGATGTCGATCGGCTTTCATTATTACGAGACGGTGCAGATCTCGCTGTCGTTGCAGTGGGTCGACAAGGACAAGGCCGCCGCATTCTTCGGCCGCCAGATTGCCGTCGGCTCCTTCGCCTCGATCGCCACCTTCGGGATGATCTGGGTCTCCTTCGACCTCGCCGGGCTGGATTACCACTGGGCCTATCTGATGGCCGGCGGCATCGCCGCGGGCATCGCGGTGGTTTGCTGGGGCGCCTGGCCCAGCTATCCCGAACGGGTGCGCCAGCATCGCCATATGGTGCTGCGCCGGCGCTACTGGCTGTATTACCTGCTGATCTTCATGTCGGGCGCGCGGCGGCAAATCTTCGTGGTCTTCGCCGGTTTTCTGATGGTCGAGAAGTTCGGCTATTCGGTGGGCGAGATCACGCTGCTGTTCCTGCTGAACTCGGTGATCAACGTCTTCCTGGCGCCTTATATCGGCAAGTGGGTCGGCCGCATCGGCGACCGCAAGGCGCTGATCCTGGAATATGGCGGGCTGATCGTCGTCTTTACGCTCTACGCCTTCGTGACCCATCCGTGGGCCGCCGCCGGGCTCTATGTGGTCGACCACATGTTCTTCGCGCTGGCGATCGCCATCAAGACCTATTTCCAGAAGATCGCCGACCCGGCCGACATCGCGGCCACCGCCGGCGTCGGCTTCACCATCAACCATATTGCCGCCGTGGTGATCCCGGTCGTCTTCGGACTGCTGTGGCTGGTCTCGCCGGCCGCCGTGTTTTTGGCCGGCGCGGCGATGTCGGCGATCTCGCTGCTGCTGGCGATAAACGTTCCCATCAACCCCGAACCCGGCAACGAGGTCATGTTCGGCCATGGATTGAGTGGTCCAGCGCCGACCCCCGCGGCGGAGTAGCCATAACGCCACGGTCGCGCTAATTTACTCAATCGGGCAGCAACAACGGTAATCTTGTGGGGGCATGCGTGGGCGCGAACATTTACGAACAGGATCTCGATCGTAACGAGGCCAATTATCAGCCGCTGACACCGCTCAGCTTCCTGGAATGGTCGGAATCGGTTTATCCGGACAAAATCGCCGTGATCCATGGTGAGCGCAGCTACAGCTATCGCGAATTCGGCGAGCGCTGCCGCCGGCTGGCCAGCGCGCTGGTCCGGCGCGGGGTTGGCGTGGGCGATACGGTCTCGGTGATGGCGCCGAACTGCCCGACGCTGCTGGAGGCGCATTACGGCGTGCCGATGGTGGGCGCGGTGCTGAATGCCATAAACACGCGCCTTGACGCCGATAACATAGCCTTCATCCTGAACCACGCGGAATCGAAGGTTCTGATCGCCGATCGCGAGCTCTCCGCGGTGATCAGGCCGGCGCTGGCGGCGCTGGGCCGCGACATCATCGTCATCGACAATGACGACCCGATGGCCGAGGGCGGCGAGCTGCTGGGCGAAACGGATTACGAGGCCTTCCTGGCCGAGGGCGACCCGGCCCATCCCATAACCATGCCGGCCGATGAGTGGCAAGCCATGTCGCTCTGCTATACATCCGGCACCACGGGGAACCCGAAGGGCGTCGTCTATCACCATCGCGGCGCGTTTCTGAACGCCATGGGCAATGCCATGACTTTCGGGCTGAACGCGCGCTCGGTCTATCTCTGGACCCTGCCGATGTTCCATTGCAATGGCTGGTGCTACACTTGGGGCGTCACCGCCGTGGGCGCCACCCATGTCTGTTTGCGCAAGGTGGACCCGGCGCTGATTTTCACGATGATCCGCGACCATAAGGTGACCCATATGTGCGGCGCGCCGATCGTGCTCAATCTGCTGGTTCATGCGCCGGCCTCGGCGAAGGCCGCCTTCGACCAGACCGTCGAGGTGGCGACCGGCGGCGCGGCCCCGCCCAGCGCGGTGATCCAGGGGATGGAGGCCATGGGCTTCCGCGTGACCCATCTTTACGGCCTGACCGAATCCTACGGCCCCGCCACGGTCTGCGCCTGGCAGGAAGACTGGGAAGCGATGGACATGGAAACCCGCACCCGCAAGATGGCGCGTCAGGGCGTCCGCTATCCCACGCTCGCCGGCATGATGGTGGCCGACCCCCAGACCATGGAACCGGTGCCGGCCGACGGCGAGACCATGGGCGAGATCATGCTGCGCGGCCATACCATCATGCGCGGCTACCTGAAGAATCCGCCGGCGACCGACGAGGCCTTCCGCGGCGGCTGGTACCACACCGGCGACCTTGCGGTGCTGCACACCGACGGCTATGCCGAGGTCAAGGATCGCTCGAAGGACATCATCATCACCGGCGGTGAAAACGTCTCAAGCCTCGAGGTCGAGGAAATGCTCTATCGCCACCCCGACGTGATGGAGGCCGCCGTGGTCGCCAAACCCGACGAAAAATGGGGCGAGACCCCTTGCGCCTTCGTAACCCTGAAACCGGATTCCGAGGGCAAGGTAGAGGCGGAGAACATCATCGCCTTCTGCCGCGAGCATATGGCCCACTTCAAATGCCCGCGTGAAATCGTCTTCGGCCCCCTGCCCAAGACCTCGACCGGCAAAATCCAGAAATTCGTGCTGCGGGAGCAGGCTAGAGCAATATCCGATCGGACCGAACCGGTTCGGTTCAATCCGAACGGATAAAATTGCCCGCCATTTTAAGAGGGTAGAGCATCATGTTGTCGCGGGAATCGTAGGCGAAGCTCCAGACATCGCCCGGCGCGTCGTAGGCGAAGTATGTGGCGTTGGCGTTGCCGTTGGCGTCGCCTGGCCCGGCGCGGAGAATTAAGGAGCGGAGAACGCGGTATCGATGTATTTCAATGAGTTACATGGTTAATTATACAATAATACAGGCCTGACTCTGTCACAAACCGCTGCCTCAGACAGCCGCTCCTGACCCGAAGCTGTCCATCGCGCGTTATGTGCGGAGGTCAAGATAAGGCCCGAACTTGACGTTGTATTGCGGTGCTGCGAGTTTTGGTGGATGTAAATGGAAGCCGGAAAAATTGGTCGTGGAAGTTCGAATGCAACAACGTGGAATTCTGTTCGAGCCGTTAAAACTGCCCTGTGGAGTAACCCTGAAAAACCGGATTGCGAAATCGGCGATGTCGGATTCCTTGGGTGATGGAACCGGCCATCCGACAGCTGAACAGATCAGGCTGTATCAGCGTTGGGCTGGAGGTGGGTTGGCCCTATCTATAATCGGCGAGGTGCAAGGCAACGCTGGTTACGCCGAGAAGCCCGGCAATCTGGTGCTCAACGAGACTTCCGACCTTGACCGTTTCCGGGAACTTGCCCAACAGGGCGGCGAGAACGGCACTAAGCTCTGGCTGCAACTCGGTCACGCCGGGGCGCTTGCTTACTCGCCGACCAGTGCCCCCAAAGGCCCGAGCGCTCTCGATCTGCCGGGTCTGCGCTGCGCGGAATTGACAATAGACGAGATTCATCAATTGCCCTCGGAGTTTGCGAGGACAGCCCGGTTAGCGCGGCAGGCTGGTTTCGGCGGTGTGCAAATTCACGCGGCGCACGGATTTCTGCTCAGTCAGTTCCTTTCGCCACTGTTCAACAAGCGGAGCGACGAATACGGAGGGGCAATCGCCAATCGTATGCGACTTCTGCTGGAAGCCATCGAAGCAACCCGCGCCGCTGTCGGACTGAATTTCCCAATCGCTGTGAAACT
>CBFDDT010000016.1:0-38263 GCA_965603635.1 uncultured bacterium
TCGTCGGTGGCGGGCCGGATGTAAAATTTGTAGCGATGGAGAAAGTCGCCCCGGTCGGGGCCGGCAAGAGCACGTGCCCCGTCAAAGAAATAGGGTTCCTGCAGGATATTTGCCCGGTTTGCCTCGCCGGGCGCCAGATCGGGGAGATAGACGAGATCGAAGGAATGTTCCCTGGCGAACCGGCGCACAATATCAGCCTGTTCCGGACCGATGCCTCGGTTACGGACCAGCAGCGTGACCGTGTTCCAACTGCGCACCACTGCGAGGGAGCGGCTGGGCTCTGCCACGCCTTCCTGCTCCAGAGCCTGAAGCGCGGTGGCGAAGAGTTTCAGACTGTCGCGGGGTGGCAGTTTCAGCCAGCGGGTGATGGCGAGATAGCCGCCGGGCTCTAGGTGGCGGATATATTCCCGCAAAGCTTCGACGGTATAAACGTAGCTTTCGCTAAGGCCGTGTACCCCGGCCGCCGTTGCCGCAAACGAATCGAGCAGGGGAATCTGGATCAGGTCCCAACTGCTCCGACTGGCCGCGACGAAGGCGCGCGCCTCGGCTACATGGACCCGAACGTCGGGGCGCGTATAGACGTCGCCCGCAAATGCACTGTGGGTCTGGTTGACGAGGCGGATCATTCGCGGATCGAGCTCGACGGCATCCACCGCTGCTGCTTTGTGAAAGAGAGCCTGCAGCACGTCGGCGCCGCCGCCCGCGCCGAGGATCAGGGTCCTGGGCTTCTCAAGCAGGTGGTATGGCAACGCCGCAGTGGTGAAACCGAGATAGGCGAGCTGTTGAAGGTCGCCGTCAAAGGCGGTAATCGCCGTCATCCCGTTACCGTCGGTGAACACGCCCAGTTGCGGCGACGGTTCGATCACATTGTTGAGGCTGAGCCCCGGCGCGTGGCGAAACGGAACTTCCGGGCTGCGGACGACCGTCAGAAGGCCCAGCGGACTTGAAGTTTCGCCCAGCACTGCGGTTCCGGGCACCTGCAGCGCCATGCTGAGGCTCTTGTATGGAGACAGACGGAGCGCAGTCCAGGAGGCCGGTGCAGTGATCGGGACAATTAGCGCCGCCGCAGCCAGACCTGCCGCCCAGACTCTGTAACGTCCGTCCGACAGTAGGGCCAAGGCAGCCGCGACGAGGCCCAGTCCGGCGACAAGGCGTAGCGCGCTTTCGGGGTAAAGGAGATGCAGCAAGCCCACCAGGCCCAGCGCGCCTATACCCGAACCGACCAGATTGAAGGCATAGACGCGGCCGATATTGTCCCCGAAACGGGCGAAGGCCAGCCCGATGCAGTTGGCGGCGGCAAAGAAGGGCAAGGCGAGCAAAGGATACAGCACCAGCAGATACAGGAGTTGCCGCGGCTCCCACACCACCTGCAGAGCGTTGAAGGGGAGTCTCTGGGTGAGGGCGAAACCGACCAGCGTGGCTATCCCGAAGGCCGCCGAGTTGGCCGCGAAAGCGGCGGTGAAGCGGGGCCCGAGCCAGCGCTGCGCGAGAAACAAGAATGTGCCGCTGGCACCGAACCCGAGCAGGGCGATGCTGATCGCCATATAGGCGAAATGGTGCCACTGGGCGATGGCGAAGAGGCGCAGCAGCAGAACCTCATAGGCCAGCGTGGCGGCCGACAGGACGGCGATGGCGAGATATGTCGTCACTCTGCCTCACGGACAAGTGGCACAAAGGCAACCGGCAGAATCTGGCGCGCATGAACGCGCCCGTCGGCTTCCTTTTCCACCAGGGTAAGCTGCTGGGTGACGAAAGCCCCGCCGACAGGAATGACCATGCGGCCACCAGGTTTGAGTTGGCGCAAGAGGGGCGGCGGCACATGGCTGGCGGCCGCTGTTACCACGATGCCGTCGAAGGGCCCGCAATCCTCCCAGCCGTAATAACCGTCGCCGATGCGGGCCTCCACATTATCGTAGCCCAGCCGTTCCAGGATTGCGGCTGCCGACTCTCCGAGTTCCGGAATGATCTCGATGCTGCACACATGCTTGACCAGCGGAGCAAGAACCGCTGCCTGGTAGCCGGAGCCGGTGCCGATCTCCAGCACGACGTGGTCGGGCTTGGGCGCCAGAAGATCAGTCATCAGCGCGACGATGAAAGGCTGGGACATGGTTTGGCCATAGCCGATGGGGACCGGCCGGTCGGCATAGGCGATCGACAGGGGGTCTTCGCCAAGCAGGGCGGAAAGCCAGCTGCGGTCCCGCAGGGTCTCTTCGCGCAAGAAGGCATGACGAGGTGCCTCACCCATGACCTCCATGACCCGTGGGTCGAGGTGATCCCGACCGAGAGCGTCTTTTGAAAGCATGGCATAGAGATCGATGGTCTGGACCATCAATGCGCGCGGTTCCTCGTAAGGGTCGTCGTCGGCGATGGCGGGCGCGCTTGGATAGACGGCCGTGATTGCGACGCTGATCGCTGCCGCCCACAGCGCCGGGCGGACGGCGTCTGTCCGAATGCAACGCCATGCGATGCGGTGGCTGGAATGGCCCATGGCGCATCCTCCGATACCATCATGGAAAAATAGATCCGGGGGCGGGCAAGCATGCCCTCGCGTTCCAACGGAGACGCCAATCGCCGCGCCTTCAGGAGGGCGTCCCGCTGAAATAGCTGCAAGCCTCGCGAAACACGTCGCCCTCCCTGAGCCTCACAGCTCAAAATCAAGGGCCACAATGGCCGTCCCGCCCGGCCATGTCTTTGACCTGCGTCAACTTTTGTCGCCGTATCTGATCGAGATCAAAGCGCGGAATCGAAAAAAATGCTTCCATCCCAAGTCTCGGAAGAGGGCAGTGTAATCCAGTGGCGGCGATGCCCGCCGGGCCCCCTTCCACTGTACCGCTTTCAACGGAAAGTCCACTTATCGGAGTTGTATGTTGAGACAAGCTAGTACAGGCATTCAAGCGATGGTAGCCCGTCAATGTCGACGGGGCGCCAGGAGGCACCTGACATGAGTATCAAGAATATCGCCCGCATGGGCGCAATCGTTACGACCGTCCTGCTGTTGGTGGCTGGTTGCGCGGCTCCCGAAGGGGCCGTTACGCAGGCCGATCTCGACGCGCTACGAGACGAAATTGCTATGGTTCGTACGGATTCCAAGGCGGCCGCAGCCGATGCCGCGGCGGCCAGGGCGGCTGCCGAAGAGTCTAGGGCGGCTTCCGAAGAGTCTAAAGAGATCTATATGCAGTCGCTGCGAAAGTAGCCTATCTGGTCAGCGGGTAATTCGGACGGGGACTCCCCGCCGTTTGCGTGCGGCATCGTAGACGATGTCCCAGGCCACGCGGTATGACGTGGTGCCGGCGGCGTTGCGTACCTGGTCGTCCAGAGTCCGAATCGCCGCCGGCGTAAACCAGCCTCGGGCTTCCAGTTCGTCGCTCTGCGCCGCCGTCGGATGGACTTCCATGTAAAGCTCGCCGTTCGACCAGCCCAGCTTGACCGGTTGATAGACGATGGCCACTTGCGTGCCGACAGAGACGAGCCGGAACAAAAGCGCTATGTCCTCCGGGTAAAGGCGGATGCATCCGCTGCTGACCCTGCGACCGATGCCGTAGGGCCGGTTGGTTCCGTGAATCACATAGCCCTGCCATGCTAGATTGAGCGCATAATGTCCCAAGGGATTCCGCGGGCCGGGCGGCACTTCGCTGGGCAGGCCGGGCCGTTCAGCGCGGATCGATGCGGGTGGCATCCAGGTTGGATTCTTCCGCTTCGCCCTGACATGTGTCACGCCGGTCGGCGTTTCGCGCCCCATACGCCCGATCCCGATGGGAAAAGTCAGGACGGGGTCGCTTTTCTTTCGGAAGAAGTAAAGGCGCATTTCGGCCAGGTTGATGACGATGCCCCGACGCGGCGCATCAGGCAGCAGGTGCGCCTTCGGCAGGACCAGGGTCCGGCCTCTTTCCGGCACCCATGGATCGATACCCGGATTTGCGGCAAGCAATTCGATATATCCCAGGCCGTTCAGCCGCGCGACCTGCAGAAGATTTTTCTGGCCCATGATCTGATAATATTCAAAACGCCCGATCCAGTCCTCCGTCGCGAAAACCGGTGTTGGCGCGACCGCCGCCAGCATTGACATGGCGAGCAGTAGGAAGGTCCACCGTAGCTGGCGGTATGTATGTCTGCTGCACTTGTGCATTTTGGCTGTGTGTCCGGGCTACGCCTGATCTGCCGCGAACCCTCTTGTGCCGGTGACCCGAACGGAACGGTCAATAAGGGGCCGCGCGCGTGATCCTGTCTACAGATACACTGGTCGACTTCCCCCGCCATTGACGCAGGTCAATGTAACTTTGTCCGTGTTCCGTTATTCGTGCGGGCTAGCAGTCGGGGCACCGGTACAGGAGAGTGCTACTATGCCCAAAAAGACGGAAATCCTGAACACAGTACGCGCGGCGCTGATGAGCGAGCCATCGGTTGGCTTGCGCACGCATCCCATCGAGCTTCGCTACGAGGACGGTACATTGACCCTCGAGGGCGAAGTGGCGAGCGTCGCCGCGAAGAAGCTGGCGCTTGAGGCAGCCGCCGCCGTGCCGGCTGTCACCGGCATCGTCGACAGGGTCAGGGTCGCGCCGGCTCAGCCGATGGGCGACGGGGCGATCCGCGACGAACTTCGCCGCGCGTTCCTTCAGGAACCCGCTTTCGCCGGCGTCGCAATCCGCGAGACGGCGAAGGGCCGGACCGAATCCGTCAGCGAGCCAACCCGACGCGATGGAACCATCGAATATGAAGTCGGTAACGGCATCGTCACCCTGAACGGCCAGGTTCCCGGTCTCGGGCATAAGCGGCTGGCCGGGGTTCTGGCATGGTGGGTGCCGGGTAGCCGCGACGTCGTCAACGGCATAGAGGAGGTGCCGGAAGAGGAGGACAGCGACGCGGAGATGACCGACGCCGTGCGGCTTGCGCTGGAAAAAGATGCCTTTGTAAACGCCAGCCAGATTCGGGTGTCGACGCAGGATCGCGTGGTCACGCTGGACGGGCTTGTGCCGAAGGAGGCCGAGAAGGACATGGCGGAGCGGGACGCCTGGTATGTCTTCGGCGTGGACAGGGTGGTTAACCGGCTGGTCGTGCGCCCCTGACAGCCAGCCTCGCGGAGCCGTAATGTCGAAGTGGACAGTTGTTGCCAGCACCTATGCGGAAAGCTTCAAGCGGGGGCGCGAGCTGCTTGAACAATTCGGTCGCGTCGACGGCACCGATTATTTCAATGTGCTCGTTCTGACACCCGACGATCCCGCGGGTTTCCTCGAGCGATTTGCAGCGATGACGGCGAATGTACCCAGCGTGCTGGAAATCCTGTCCCGGGTTATGCCTGCGGCCCGCTGCTTCGATTTTCAGAGCCCCGAGGAGTTCGAGACGAAGGCCCGGGCGGCGGTCCTGGAGTGGCTGTCAGGGCTGTCCGGAAAGACGTTTCACGTGCGCATGCACCGGCGTGGCTTCAAAAAGCGCATGTCCAGTCAGGCGGAGGAGCGTTTCCTTGACGAGGTGCTGCTTGCCGCGCTGCAGGAAGCAGGCGCGTCGGGCCGTATAGGCTTCGAAGACCCGGATGCCATTATCGATGTGGAGACGGTCGGCGGCCGCGCGGGGCTTGCCTTCTGGACGCGCGAGGATTTGCGGCGTTACCCATTTCTCAGGGTGGATTAGCTTTGCCGCCGGTCGGCGTCACGGTGACGAGGCCGGTTCCGTCGGCGCTGCGTTCAAGGCCGACCCGGGCCAGTCCGAAACGCTCTATCAACCAGGCGTTCGTTTCCAGATGTCCGCTGATCCGTTCCGCCGAGTAACGTGACGGTCCACTGGCGACAGCCAGCGGCGCCAGGATCTGGTCCGCCAGATGTTCGTCCAGCGCCGCGCCGCCATTGCGGTGCGCCATCAACGCCGCCACCGCGTCCTCTGCGACCTGCTCCGCCGGCTTGCCGCGTGCGCCAAGCGCGCTGAAGCCGCAGGCAACGGTCTCGTAGCGGGCGGTCAGGAAAATGCCGGCGCCGGCGCAGGCGGCGCGTACCCGCAGCGGTTCGATTGCGACCGGAACATCCAGGCCGGCGAGCAGCGCGCCAGCCCGGTCGGCCATGCGTTGCGCTATATGGGCCGGAAGGTTCGCCGCCACGGCCCGTCCGGCAATCTCGATCAGCGCGCCGCGCTCATTCAGCGCCACGGGTTTCGGCCACCCGCCCTTGTGTCCATGAACGGTGGCCCGGATACGCCCTTGCCCGATGGGGAACCAGCCCCAGGCGTCCAGCGCCACTTCGGCGTCGATGCCGATACCGCGCAGCGACGGCAGCCAGACGTCGCGGAGATAGTCGAAGGGCGGGCTCCACCGCATATGCGTGCCGCCGTGAATCGTGACCCGCGACTCCCCGTCGGCCAGAGCCAGAGGCAGCAGGACCGTCTGGAGGACGAGGCTGGTCGCCCCGGCGCTGCCGCCTTCGCGGGCCTCCGCCACGTCGAAATGATAGGCGCCCGGCTGCACCACCGCCTGCGGTGCGAAGATCAGGCTTTCGCTTCCCAACACGTCGCCTTCGATACGGGCGGCGCAGATTGCCCCGGCAGCACGAATCGAGGTGATATGTTGTGCCGCAAGACCCGGGTTTCCGCGGCCGGCGCGGATGTTCTCGATGCGGACCGGCCGCTGGAAAAGAGAAGAAAAGGTCACTGCCGTGCGCAGGATCTGCCCGCCGCCCTCGCCATGCGCGCCGTCGATGTGCAACAGCTCCGTCATAACGCGCTTGCCCCGCTCGGCTTCGTCGCTCCCGTGAAGGCGGCCTCCGCCTCGTGGCGCAGCGCATCCTCGCGGTCGCTGTAGCGTGGCGAAAAATGGAAGGGGATCATTCGCTTTGCGCCCGCCTCGCGCGCCAGCCACCCCGCCTGCGCCGCGGTCAGGTGCCGTTTGCGGGCGGCCAGTTCCGCATCCTCGTCCAGGAATGCCGCCTCGATATAGAAGAGGTCGGCATCACGGGCGAGGGCCAGGATCGCCGCGCGGTTATCCTCGTTCCAGGCGACATCCGTCACATAGGCGATTTTCTGGCCGGGCACGACCTGCGTCAATTCCGCCTTGAGTTCGCCCAGCGGGCGCTGCGTCTCACGGGTGGTCCCGTTCTCGCGCCACCGCACGCTAAATGGCGAATCGTCCGGGTCGGCGCGCAGGATGGCCTGTTTGAGGTCACGCAACCAGGGGCCGACGCGGAACCCCATGGCCTCGACCCGGTTCTTCCAGACATTGACGTGGCGGTGCTCCTCTACAGCGAATCCGAGGCAAGGAATGCCGTGGTCCATAACCGCTACATGCACACAGTAGTTCGCCTCATCCACCAGAACCCCGTTCCTCGTTGCCATTGGGTCCAGCTTTTCCGGCCTGAACGCCGCACGGCATCGCAGGCTTGCCCGCGTGACCGTTCCGTTGCTTCCGAATTCACCCACCATCAGCGTGAAATCCGTCGGATAACTGGCGACCAGATTCCAGGTATAGGCGGCGAGCTTGTGACTGACCTGGTCTATGAAACCCGGTGGTCCGAACAGATGCAGCGTCTTTTCCCGGCCAAGGAAAATTCGCACCAGCCGGTCGAGGCCGGTGAAATGGTCCATGTGGGTGTGCGAGACGAAGACGTGGCCGACGCGCAGCAGCTTGCGGTCCGACAGCGCCTGCAAATCGCCAAGGTCGAACAACAGCCCCCGTTTCTCGAACATGAACCCCACATACACTCCGGGGTCGCCGAAGGGCGGGTTGACGAGCCTGCTATGGAGGGTAGGGCGTGCCACCGGTTCGTTCCCTGTTACATTACATCCTGCATGGTGCCGTCTGTTCGCCCGTTGTTCAAGCGGGGCCGCTATAGCGGTATGCGCCGGCCGTTGCGGAATCCTCGCCGAAATCGGGCGCATCAGCGGGCAGGCGCTCGTTGCGGCCGATGAGAAGGATGCCGCCGGCAGTCATGCGCCGCGCGATTCGCCTGAGGACGCGTCGCTGTCCGGCCTCGTCGAAATAGGTGAAAACGAGATTTCGGCAGAGCACGAGGTCGAACGGTCCGCGTGGCATGCGCTGCCGGATATCCTGCCGGAGAAACCGGATGCCGGTCCGGAACTCCTGGCGCAGCCGATATTCTCCCTGCGCCCGGGTAAAAGCGTCGGCGACCCGGCTTTCGGGCAGTTCCCGCAGGGTTCCCGCCTGATAGGCCGCACGCCGGGCGCGGGCGAGCATGGCCGGGGCCGCATCGGTCGCGACAATACCCAAGCGTAGTGCCGGGAAGCGGCTAGCAAGGCACAAATTCCAGAGAATGCGGAGCGTGTAGGGCTCTTCGCCGCCGCCGCAACCGGCGCTCCAGCAGCGTAGCACCGCACGGTCCTGCGCAAGCGCTCTGCTGGCGAGGTCGGGGAGGGCAGTTTGCTCCAGCCATTCGAAGACCTGCCGGTCGCGACAGAAGCGCGAAATCGTGATCCGGCAGAACGAATCGAGCTTCGCCCATTCGCCCGGATCGGCACCCAGCAGCTGCCGGTATGCGCCAGAGTCCGGCACGCCGAGCGCATGCAGGCGCCGAGCGATCCTCTTGCACACCTGCCCGCGGACACGACGGAATCCGGCGCGGCGGAACCCCAGCCGGGGTAGCGCCCAGTCCAGAAATTCTTGGCAATCCGTGTCCTTCATGGCGATTGGCCTTCTGCAGGTTCCCGCTGGCGGCTATAATAGCAGGATCTCATTCTGGCGCGTCGCGCCGGAGGCCGGAGGCTGGATGCTATGACAGGCTGGGACAATCAGGACATTGCCGCGAAGCTGAGGGAACTTGCCGATCTTCTGGAGCAACAGCAGGCGAACCCCTTTCGCGTAAACGCCTACCGGCGCGCGGCGCGGATTATCGCGGGCCACGGCGAGGCGCTTATCTCGCTGTTGGAACGCGAAGGGCTCGAGGGGCTGGAGCGGCTTCCCGGGGTCGGCCATTCCATTGCGCTCGCTATTGAGGAAATACTGCATACCGGGCGCTGGCTGCAATTGGATCGCTTGCGCGGCGCGCTCGATCCGGAGCAGGTCTTCCGTTCCATTCCCGGCGTCGGTCCGGAACTCGCCAAGCGGATACATGATGCGTTGGACGTCGAATCCCTGCCGGGACTGGAGCTTGCGGCGCATGACGGGCGGCTGGAACAAGTGCCGGGCGTCGGGCCCCGTCGTTCCGGGATGATTTCCGCGGCGTTGGCGCAGATGTTGCGAACCCGGCCGGCCCGAGGGCGCCCGCCCCCTGTGGAGCCGCCGGTCGAGATGTTGCTCGACGTCGACCGCGAGTACCGGGAAAAGGCCGCGGCGGGAAACCTGCGCAAGATCGCGCCACGGCGTTTCAATCCGACCGGCGAAGCGTGGCTTCCAATCCTTCACACTCAGCGCGACGACTGGCATTTCACGGCGTTGTTTTCGAACACGGCGCGGGCGCATGAACTCGCAAGGATCGACGACTGGGTAGTGCTCTATTTCCACACCGACCATGGGGCCGAGGCGCAGCGCACGGTGGTGACCGAGACCTATGGTCCGATGGCTGGCCGCCGGGTGGTGCGCGGCCGCGAGGGGGAGTGTGCGGAACTCTATGCGGCAGCGGCGCGTCGGGCCTGACGGCTGGTCCGTTGGTTTTTCGGAGGCGGAATGAAAAGAGGATATCGGGACAGAGTTCTTCGCCGCCGCCTGTTGATCCGGGCAGCGCAATCGGTAATACTCTTCACCGGAAACATCGTTGGGCCGATCATGAAGGGCGCGAGCGCAGACACCAGGGGTGGGGCGGAACGCATCGGGCTTCCGCCACCGGCGCCGAACCGCCAAATGACGGTGGAGGCGGCGATACGGTCTAGGCGGTCGATACGCGAATTCGGCCCCGGATCCATTACCCTTGAGGAAATTTCTCAGATTCTTTGGGCGGCGCAAGGCATCACCGACCGGGCCGGTTACCGGACCGCGCCGTCGGCGGGCGCCCTGTATCCGCTTGAGATTTCGCTGATCGCCGGCAATATCGAGTCCCTTCCGACCGGCATTTACAGATATGACCCGCGCGCGCACCTGCTTGACGCCATTGCAGCCGGCGACCGTCGGAGGGCGATCGCCAAGGCGGCGCTGTCGCAGCGCTGGATCGCGGATGCAGCGGCGATCCTGGTCATCGCCGCAGTAGAGGAAAGAACAACCGTGAAATATGGAAAGCGGGGCGTCCGTTATGTGCATATCGAAACCGGTCACGCTGCCCAGAACGTCTATCTTCAGGCGACCGCGCTCGGTCTCGGCACCACCATCGTAGGCGCGTTCGACGATGCCGAGGTGATGGACGTCTCGGGTCTGCGCCATGAAGAAACCCCGCTTTGTCTTCTGCCAATCGGCCGTCCCTGAAAGTCGGGCCCGGCTCAGGTTCGGCCAGCGGTCACATGGCCCCCGGCAAGCTGCTCCATCAGCCTGCTTACCTCATTGTCGTCGAGTTGCGGGAAACTGCTGTAGAACATGCTGATCGCCCAGAATATGTCAGGCTTCGCGAGACAGACGATTTCGTCGGCATCGTCATGCAGGCTTGCGATCGTGTCCGGCGGAGCCACCGGCACAGCCAGCACCAGGCGCGCCGGACCGGCGCGGCGCACCGCGTGAAGCGCCGCGCGCACCGTGGCGCCGGTTGCGATACCGTCATCCACGACCAAAGCCGTCCGACCCTTGAGTGCGACGCGTGGCCTGTCGCCCAGCCAGAGTTTCCGCCGGCGCTCGATCTCTATAAGCTGACGTGCCTTTTGCTGTGCGATGTATTCGCTGGTGACATGCGCCAGTCCCTTTACTTCCTCGTTGATCACGAGTTCCGGCTTGTCACCGTCGACCACCGCGCCGACCGCAAGCTCCGGCTGGCCCGGCGTGCCGATCTTGCGCACCAGGACCAGATCCATCGGCGCGTCGAGGGCCGCTGCGACCTCCAGACCGATGGGCACGCCGCCGCGCGGCAGCGCCAGCACCACCGGGTCCTTGTCCTTGAAACGGAGCAGTTTGGCGGCAAGCTGACGGCCGGCATCTTCCCTGTCCGCGAACATGGCGGGGCTCATTTCACATCCTCTTTGATGGCGGAAAAATGGTCCGCAAACCAGGATCGGGCCAGTTCGATTACCTCGTCCAGTGTGCCGGGTTCCTCGAAAAGGTGTGTCGCGCCCGGCACCACGGCCAATTCCTTTTCGCAGGTCAGTTGCGCCAGCGCGGCGCGATTGAGATCGAGCACCTCATGATCCGCGCCGCCGACGATCAACAGTGTAGGCGTCCTGACTCTCTGGAGATCTTCGCCGGCCAGGTCGGGGCGGCCACCGCGCGATACAACGGCCGAAATATCCCGTTCGCTGCGCGCTGCGGCGGTCAACGCAGCCGCGGCCCCGGTGCTTGCGCCGAAATATCCAATCGGCAGCGCCGCCGTTTCCGGCTGCGTGGCGGTCCATTCGGTCGCCATTACGAGCCGATCTGCAAGCAAGGGAATATCGAAAACGCGGGCGCGGTTTGCGGCTTCGGGTTCGGTCAACAGGTCGAACAGCAGCGTGGCAAGCCCGGCCGCATGCATAGCTTCTGCCACATAGGTGTTTCGGGGACTTAAGCGGCTGCTGCCGCTGCCGTGGGCGAACAGGATAATGCCGCTGGCCGCCTCGGGCAGGGAAAGCAGCCCGTCAAGGCCCATCGGTGTGATCCGTACGGCGCATGGCACGGTGTGCGTCGAGTTCTGAGTGGTGACAGTCATCGGAGCCTCCATTGGCAGGCCCGGGAATCAGAGGTCGGTCAGTCGCGATCCTCGGCGTATTTCTCTTCGGTCCTCAGTATGTCGTAAACGGCGGCGACGAGGCTTGTGCCGGGGAGCCTCAAATCTCCCATTACGTCGCTTTCGCCATCCGCCCAGGTGGCAGCTTCTTCGATCTGTTCGATTGTTGCGCCGGTCGCGATGATCGCCATTACACGTGCATCGGTCAGCGGCCCGGCAATGTCGATGATCTGCTCAGCGGTGACTTGGGGTTTGTCCCCGGCTTCCGGGTGCTTTGCCTGAACCATGGTCCGTCCATCCAATATCCGGCCTTTTTTCAGCCTTCGACGCCATACTATCCGGCTTATCCGTCACCTCGCATTGATTCAGGTCAAGCAAGATTGACCGTCTGTCGTGGCACTATGTATTTTTCTGGTCAGGCCCACCGCCAGAAGCGGCGGACGGGGCCGTTCGCAGCTGGGAAGGTCGCATGACTAAGAGACCCAATCAGTCGGCTAAGCAGCGCGATCCGGCAGAACATAAGGTCACGCTTGCCGAAAAGGTGGCCTTCCTCAGCCTGCCGGCCGCCTATCCAAACGCGACGATGCATGTGGAGGTGGTGGAGACGCACATGTCGTGGGTATTCCTGACCGAGCTGTTCGCGCACAAACTGAAGAAACCGGTCTGCTATGAGTTTCTGGATTTCCGTAGCCTGGAGGCGCGCCGCCGGAACTGCGAGGAAGAAGTTCGCCTGAACCGCCGGTTGGCCCCCAGGGTCTATATCGGGGCTGTGCCGCTGGTCGTCGACGCCGGGAGAGAGCTTCAACTCGATGGTAAAGGAGAGATTGTCGACTGGCTGGTGCGCATGCGGCGCCTGCCGTCGGAGCGGATGCTCGACAGGGCGATCCTTCAGGGCACGATGCAAGATCAGGAACTGCAGGGCGTTGCGCGGCTGCTGGCCGGTTTTTACAAGAATGCGATGCGCGCCGCCATCCCGCCACCGGAATACCGCCGTCGCTTGTCCGATGCGGTCACGGAGAACCAGCGTGCATTGTTGGCGCCGGAATTCGATTTGCCGGCGGACGTCGTGGCGGGCGTATGCAATATACTCCGCGAAACGCTTATCGACAGTTCCCCGCTATTCGATTCGCGCGTCCAGCATCGCCACGTGGTTGAAGGGCACGGGGACCTCAGGCCTGAACACGTCTATCTGGGACCGGATCCCGTGGTGATCGATTGCCTCGAGTTTCATCGGGATTTCCGTATCCTGGACTGGGCGGACGAGCTGGCCTTCCTCGCCATGGAATGCGAGCGGCTGGGGTCGCCCGAATCTGGCAAGGTGATCCTCAAGGCGTGCTGCAGGGAACTGGACGATCGGCCACCGGCTGCGTTGATCCATTTTTACAAGGCGCACCGCGCCCTCCTGCGGGCCAAACTCACGATCTTCCATTTACAGGATGAAGACGTCCGAGATCCGGAAAAGTGGCGGTTGCGGGCGATGGAGTATATCGGGCTGGCCAACGCCCATGCCAGGCAGCTCGCCTAATCGTCGGCGCCACCCATCAGCTCGACGAGCGATCCGCCGGAATGGATCCGATTGATGGCCTCGGCAAATAGCGGCGCAACATCCAGCATGGTCAGCCGTTTTTCGGCCAGATCCGCGGGCAGCCGGAACGGCGGGATCGTGTTGGTGACGACGACGCTGTCGAACACCGGATCGGCGATGACCTGCGCTGCATCGCCTACGAATATCCCATGCGTCGCTACGGCGTGGACTGCGGTCGCGCCTCTTTCCCGGCAGGCGCGAGCGGCGCGCGCCATGGTGGTTCCCGTGCTGATCATATCGTCGATGACGATGGCGGCGCGGCCCTCGACATCGCCGACGAAGGTCTCCCCGCTGACAACCCCCCGGCTGCGGTACTTCTCCATGAAGGCGGCGCCGATATCCCTGCCGGTCGCGCGGGCCAGCGCCTTTCTAAACCGGTCCGCGCGCTTGACGCCACCGGCGTCCGGCGAGACGACGGCGACCTCGCCTTCGATTACCGACCGGAAGTGCTCGGCAAAAAGCCCGGCGGCTTCGAGGTGATCCGTGCGGCAGCGGAAAGCGTTCTGGAAGGCGGCGAGGTTGTGCACGTCGATCGTCACCACCCGGTCGGTTCCGACCGCTTCGAGCAATGCCGCGATATAGCGCGTGGTGACCGGATCGCGCGATTTGGTCTTTCGGTCCTTGCGGGCATAACCTAGATAGGGGACGACCGCTGTCACTTCCGCTGCCGAAGCGTCCTTCAGCGCGCCGATGAAGAACAGCAGGCGCAGCAGCTTGTCATTAACGCTTTCGCCGGCTTCGCCGTATAGCGACTGCAGGACAAAGACGTCGCGCCCGCGCACATTCTCCAGCGGGCGGGCCTTGTGCTCGCCATCCTCGAAGTCGCGCTCCTCATGGGCGCACAGGGTGATGCCCAGCCGTTCGGCCACCCGTTCGCCGAAAGCGCGGCTGGCGTTCAGCGCGAACAGGGCGATATCGCTTCCAGTCACGGCCCAGAACCCCGCGTCAGATCAAGGCGCTATTCAGGCCGCCGCGGGGAGATCCCGTATCACTTCCTTGAAGCGCTCCCATTCGGTGGCCGCCCAGACCTCTGTCTGGGCATGTCCGAAGGTGCGGACAATGGTCGCGACCTTGGTGGCCGCCTCGACGTCCGGGGCCTGGAACAGGTCGATGTAATCGTATGGTCCGAGCACTGCGAAGCTCGACAGCCACTCGACCTCGGGGCATTTGGCGCGGATCTGGTCCATCACCTGCCGTTCGAGTTCCTCGAGCTTTCCCGGAGATTTCAGCGCCACATGCGAAAGCCGCGTCAGCATGACGAAGGTAGACATGGCATATCCTCCATTTGAGTTTGAATATGGATAGCATTTGGCGCGAATTGTCATTGACCCAGGTCAAGGGTAGCCAGTGTCGGCATTTACGCGGCGCTATTGTTCGGCATGGCCGGCCCCGGCCCCTGTATTAGAGTCGGTGCTGCCAATTTAACGAAAGCAGGTCGTGGTTGAACTTTTGAATTGCCCCGCTCAAGCGGCGTTGGTCGCGGGATCACACCGACACCTGCAGAGTCAATTCTCGGTGGTTGCGGGTCCGGGATTTGAACCTGCGACCGTATTGATGTCTCAGTCGGCGATTTCCAGCAGGCCGGCCAGCAGTTGGGCGGTTTCCTCGTCGGGGACGCCGTCGATTCGGCTGGCGCGAAAATGGCGCTGGAAGGCGGCGACGGCGCCTTCCTCATGAACCTGGTAGCCGTAGGTCTCCATCATCATGTGCACATCCTCAACGTCACCCTCGGCCCCCGACCGTGGCCACAGCCCGATACCGGCCGCCGCCAGGCGCTTCCAGTCGAACAATTCGCCCGGGTCCTGCTTGCGCGAGGGTGCGATGTCGGAATGGCCTACCACGTTGCGTTTCTCAATGTTATGGCGGCGGGCGATCGTCGAGGCCAGCAAGATCAGCGCGGTCATCTGGATCGCGGGGAAGGGCACATAACCGAACTCATGGCCGGGGTTGGCGAGCTCTATGCCGATCGAGCGCGAATTGACGTTCTGGTAGCCGCGCCACCAGGATTCGCCCGCATGCCAGGCGCACTGATCCTCGGGCACCAGACGGGTAATTGTTCCGGTCTCGTCGATGCAATAGTGGGCGCTGACCTTGGACGCCGGGTCGCACATGCGTTCCAGTGCCTCCTCGGCCGTGCGCATGCCGGTGTAATGCAGCACAAGGATATCGATGGCCGCGCCACCGGGGCGCGGTTCTTGGTTGGGTGACGGGCGTTCCAGCATGGGACGATGATCCCCTATCGCTGTTGATACGGCAAGCTTTATCCGTCGCGGTCCTCGATCGGGTCGGTCTGGGCGTCTGGCAGGGGATCGGCGAGGTGGGGGCGGCGCAGGATGATGATGGCGACGCCCACGAGTGTTATGGCGCCGCCGATGACGATTCGCGCCGTCAGTGTCTCGCCAAGCCAGATCGCCGCCGATGTCACTCCGAAAACCGGCACCAGCAACGTATAGGGCACGACGGCGTTGACAGCGTGGCGGGCCAGCAGTCGATACCAGATACCGTAACTGATTGCCACCACCGCCACCGCCTGATAGGCAACGGCGCCCCAGCCGCGCCATGTGGCGGCCTGGGCGGCGGCGAACTGGCCTTCTTCCAGCATGAAGGATAGCAGGAACAGTTGCGGCGCCGCCATCACTGACATCCAGGCCAGCAGCGCCATTTCGTCGATCCGGCCCATCTTTTTGACCTGAATGTTGCCGACCGCCCAGACGAAGGCTGCGCCGATCACCAGGCCCAGCGCCCACAGGCTGCCCGCAAAGCGCGGCTCGCCGGCAATCAGCACCACCCCGCCGAAGGCCACCGCCATGCCGACAAGGCGCCGCCAGCCTGGCGGGTCGTTCAGCAACACGGTCGCCAGAAGGGCCGAGAAGGGCACCTGAAGCTGGATCGCGATCGCCGCCGTGGAAGCGTCTATGGTCTTCAGGCCGGTGAACATCATCGAAAAATGCGCTGCCCCAAGCACCACCGACAGGGCGGCGATCTCTTTCATCTTTTCGCGCGGCATGGTGACGAAGGGCACCAGCAGCAGGGCGCTGAACGTAAAGCGCAGCCCCATCATGAAGATCGGTGGCAGCTCGGTGATGCCGGTTTTGGCGACGACGAAGTTATAGCCCCAGATCACCATGACCAGCACCGCCAGCCCGCTGTCGCGCAGGCCCAGCCCGCCGGTCCCGCCCGGCGCGCCTGATCCGGATTGTCCCGCCATTAGCGGATGCCCCGTTCCTTGGAAACTTTGTCCCACGCGTCGTTGATCGCGGCCAGCCGCTCGTTGGCAAGCTGCACGAATTCCTCGGGCATGCCCTGGGCGGTCAGCGCGTCCGGGTGATTCTCGCGCACCAGCTTTCGGTACGCAGCCTTCAATTCATCGTCCGTCATCTCCCGACTCACGCCCAGCACGCTCCAGGGGTCGGCGTCGCCGGTGTCGGGCCGCAGCGCGGTGATGCGCTCGAAGGCGGCCTGGTCGAGCCCGAAGATGCCGGCGACGTTGGCCAGGAATTCATGCTCGTTGGGATGCACATGTCCGTCGGCTCGCGCCACATAGGCCAGGCAGTACAGCAATTCTTCCAGCACCGCCGGGTTGTCGCGGAACATGCCGGCGACCTGTTTGGCGTAGGCCTCGTAGCCGCGATGATCCTTGCGCGCCCGGTCGAACACGCGCCCGACATTCTTCACCTCGTTGGGCGGGATATTGAAGACCCGCTTGAAGGCTTCCACCTCGTCGCGGGTGACAACTCCGTCCACCTTGGCCAGCTTGGCGCCCAGCGCGATGATGGCGATGGTGAAGGCGATGGATTTGGTCTGGTCGGTGTCCTTGGGCCGGCGTATGGAATCGACGGCGTGGCCGGCGGCCGCCCCGATCAGCGCCCCCAGCGGTCCGCCCAGCGCAAACCCCGCCGCCCCGCCAAGAATCTTTCCCCAGATACTCATGGACTCTGTTTAACCCGTCGCCACCGGAGCGCGCAAGTATGCCAAACAATCGAACAAGTGAAAATCGCGCATCATAACGTTGACAATTTACCGATAAATTATCAAACTCCGCGCCATTCTTTTGCGTCGGCATAAACGGAGCTACGAATATGAGCGAGACGGGCGGGGCGGCGAGCTGGCAGTTCTGGGTGGATCGGGGCGGCACCTTTACCGATATCGTGGCGCGGCGGCCCGATGGTGGGCTTGTAACGCATAAGCTGCTGTCGGAAAATCCCGAGCATTACCGTGACGCCGCGGTTCAGGGCGTGCGCGATCTGCTGGGCCTGGCGAAGGACGCGCCAATCCCCGCCGCTTCCATCGAGGCCATCAAGATGGGCACGACCGTCGCCACCAACGCGTTACTGGAGCGCAAGGGCGAGCGCACGCTGCTGGCCATCACCAGGGGATTCAAGGACGCCCTTCGCATTGGTTATCAGGCGCGCCCGCGCCTGTTTGACCGCCATGTGGTGCTGCCCGAGTTACTGTATGACGAGGCTGTCGAGATCGATGAGCGCGTGGCCAATGACGGCAGTGTCGTGACGCCGCTGGACCGCGAGGCCACCCGTGCCGCGCTGCAGGCGGCCTATGACAAGGGCTATCGCGCCATCGCCATCGTCTTCATGCATGGCTATCGCTATACCGACCATGAAAGCGCGGTCGCCGAAATTGCCCGCGAGATCGGCTTCCCGCAGATTTCCACCAGTCACGAGACCAGCCCGCTGGTCAAGCTGGTCGGGCGCGGCGACACCACCGTGGTCGATGCCTATCTGTCGCCGATTCTGCGGCGCTATGTGGACCAGGTCGCCGAGCAGGTGGGGGATGTACGGTTGATGTTCATGCAATCCAGCGGCGGGTTGACCGACGCTCGCATGTTCCAGGGCAAGGACTCGATCCTTTCCGGGCCTGCCGGCGGTATTGTTGGCGGTGTGCGCACCGCGGCCCAGGCCGGATTCGACAAGCTGATCACTTTCGACATGGGCGGCACCTCGACCGACGTGGCCCATTATGACGGCGAATATGAACGCGCTTTCGAAACGCTGGTGGCGGGTGTGCGCATGCGCGCGCCGATGATGCGCATTCATACGGTGGCGGCGGGTGGCGGTTCCATGTGCATCTTCGACGGGGCGCGCTATCGCGTCGGACCGGAATCCGCGGGCGCCAATCCGGGGCCTGCAAGCTACCGCCGCGGCGGCCCGCTGACGGTCACCGATTGCAATGTCATGCTGGGCAAGCTGCAACCGGATTTCTTCCCGCGTGTCTTCGGCGCCAACCAGGACGAAGCCCTGGACGCCGAAATCGTACGTACGAAATTCGCCGCCCTCGCCAAGGAGATCGAGGCAGCCACCGGCAACAGGCGTACACCTGTCGAGGTCGCCAGCGGATTCCTGAAAATCGCGGTCGAAAACATGGCCAACGCGATCAAGAAAATCTCGGTCCAGCGCGGCTACGACGTTACCGAGTATACGCTCTGCAGTTTCGGCGGCGCTGGTGGGCAGCATGCCTGCCTGGTTGCCGACGCGCTGGGCATGAAGAAGGTCTTTCTGCATCCCTTCGCCGGTGTGTTGTCGGCTTATGGAATGGGACTGGCGGACGTACGGTCGCTGCGCGAAAAATCGGTCGAGGAACGGCTGACCGAAGAACTGGTGCCGGCGCTGGAATCGGTGTTGGGCGAACTGGTGGCCGACGCCGATGGTGAACTCGCCACCCAGCATATCCCGCAAGCGCGCCGTGGCATGCTGCGCCGGCTGCATCTGAAATATGAGGGCACGGACACCTCCATTGAGGTCGATTACGGTCCGGTCGCGGACATGAAGGGCGCCTTTGAGGACGCTCACCGCCAGCGTTACGGCTTTATCATGGCCGACAAGGCGCTGGTGGTCGAAACCGCCGCCGTCGAGGCCATTGGCGCGACCGGCGACGTGAATGAAGGAACCGGCAGCGTCGCCCCCGCCGAGGGCGCGGCGGCGACGGCCCTGGCTACCGTGCGCGGCTATATGGCGGGCGACGAGCGCGATGCGCCGGTCTACGACCGTGGCGATATGGCGGCCGGCCAGAAAGTCGACGGTCCCGCCATCATTCGCGAGGCGACGGCCACCACCGTGATTGAACCCGGCTGGCAGGCGGAAATGAATGCGGGCGGCGACCTGGTATTGACGCGGGTCGTACCGCTGCCCAAGCGCGAGGCCATCGGAACATCCGTCGACCCGGTGATGCTGGAGGTCTTCAACAACCTCTTCATGTCGATCGCCGAACAGATGGGCTTTACCCTGCAGAACACCGCCTATTCGGTGAACATCAAGGAGCGCGTGGATTTCTCCTGCGCGATCTTCGACAGTGACGGCTCGCTGATCGCCAATGCGCCGCATATGCCGGTGCATCTGGGGTCCATGGGCGAAAGCATCCGCGCCGTCATCGACAACAATGCGGGCAAAATCCGCCCTGGCAACGTCTATATGCTGAACGCGCCCTATAATGGCGGCACCCATCTACCGGATATCACCATCGTGACGCCGGTCTTCGACGAAGCTGGCAAGGATATCCTGTTCTATGTCGGTGCTCGCGGCCATCACGCGGATATCGGCGGCCTGACCCCCGGATCCATGCCGCCGAACAGCACAGTCGTGGAAGAAGAAGGCGTCCTGATTGACAATTTCCTGCTGATCGACCAGGGCGAGTTCCGCGAGGCGGCGCTGTACGAGCTGCTGGCATCCGGCAAATATCCGACCCGCAACCCCGACCAGAACACAGCCGATATCAAGGCGCAGATCGCCGCCAACGAAAAGGGCGTGTCGGAACTGCGCCGTATGGTCGGGCATTACGGGCTCGACGTGGTGCGCGCCTACATGGGGCACGTTCAGGACAATGCCGAGGAATCGGTGCGCCGGGTGATCGATGTCATGAAGGACGGCGAATTCACCTACCCGCTGGACAATGGCGCCAAGGTCCATGTGTCGATCACCATCGACAAGGCGTCACGCAGCGCCAAGGTGGACTTCACCGGTTCCAGCGACCAGTTGGAGAACAATTTCAACGCCCCCAGCGCCATCTGCCGCGCTGCCGTGCTGTATGTGTTCCGAACGCTGGTCGAGGGTGACATTCCAATGAACGAAGGCTGCATGAAGCCGATCGATCTCATCATCCCCGAGGGCTCGATGCTGGCGCCGCGCTATCCGGCGGCCGTGGTGGCGGGCAATGTGGAAACCTCGCAGGTCGTCACCGACACGCTCTACGGCGCGCTCGGCGTAATGGCGGCGGCCCAGGGCACCATGAACAACACCACCTTCGGCAACGACCGCTATCAGTATTACGAGACCATCGCCGGCGGCTCCGGCGCGGGGCCCGATTTCGACGGCACCGACGCGGTGCATACCCACATGACCAACAGCCGGCTGACCGACCCGGAAGTGCTGGAAATGCGCTTCCCCGTACGGCTGGAAAGCTACGAGATCCGTCATGGCAGCGGCGGGCGCGGGCGCCATCATGGCGGCGACGGGGTGATCCGCAAGCTGCGCTTTCTGGAGGAAATGACCATCTCGATCCTGTCCAACCACCGCATCGTGCCGCCCTATGGCATGGCGGGCGGCGAACCCGGCGCCTTGGGCCGGAACTGGATCGAGCGCACGGACGGCGCGATCACCGGGATGACCGGCACCGATACCGGCCCGATTCACTCCGGCGATGTCTGGGTGCTGGAGACACCGGGCGGTGGCGGTTATGGAGAGCCGGCGGAATAGAGCGGAGGACCGATCATGGTCGATAAATCCAGGACCGATGACAGCAGAAAAATCGTCTCGTCAGCCCATCTGGCCGATGGCGGGGCGCCGGCGCTCAGCGAGTTCGAATACGGACTGTTCATATCCGACAACGCATTCGAGCGCTGGATCGTGCGCTGCATGGCAGGGGCGGGATATCCGGATTTCAGCCCGCTGGAGGTCATGGTCGTTCATACCGTGAACCATCGGGCCCACGATAAACGCCTCGCCGATATTTGCTTCGTTCTTAATATCGAAGACACGCACCTGGTCAATTACGCGCTCAAAAAGCTGCTCAAGGCCGGGCTGGTCGAGGCGGAAAAGCGCGGCAAGGAAACCGCCTGGCGAACCACGATACAGGGCGCCGAGGCCTGTGCGCGCTATCGCGAAGTGCGCGAATTATGCCTGGTGGAAACCGTCAAGGCGCTGGGCAATTTCGACGAGGACGAGATCGCCACCGTCGCCCGTTTCCTGCGCGCGCTGTCGGGCCTCTACGACCAGGCCGCCCGCGCCGCTACCAGCCTGTAATACCAAGGCTCGCTGATAAAGACCCCTTCGACCGGTTAATGGTTCGGCAAGATATTTCGTGTATTCCCTGTTCCTGGACTACATGATCAAATTGAAGGGTTTCGAAGATGAATAATATCAAAACGCGCCGCGCGATGATTCGCTGGACGCTGCTGGCCGCGGCTTCGGCCACGCTGACGGCCTGCCACGGCAGGTTCCACGTGCCGCCGGGGCAAATCAAAAAACTGACCACGCCGGCCGCGACCGGCGTTGCCCCCGGGCAGGTTAAAAAGAAGAAGAATTAAAGCGGTCTGTATTAGCTGGCGATCAGTTCCCTGAGGAACCCGGTCTCGCTCTCCAATTCTTCCAGGCGGTTCTTCACCACATCGCCAATGCTGATCAGCCCGATCATCCGGCCTTCGAGAACAACTGGTAAATGCCGGATCCTGCGTTCCGTCATCAGGGCCATGCATTTCTGTACCGTGTCCTCGGGGACGCAGGTCATGACATCGCGTGTCATCAGACAACTGACCGGTTTTTCCAACAACCCGGCCCGCTTGGTCGGGTCCCCCATGGCCGAAACGATATCGCGTTCCGACAGGATGCCCACCACATTGACGCCATCGTCGCTGACCACCAGCGCTCCGATCCGTGCCCTTTTCAGTATCTTGGCGGCCTCGCCTACAATGGTTTCCTGCGTTATGGTTACGACCTTGGCGCCCTTTGTTTTCAGGATTGCTTCAACATTCATCGACCGATACTCCCGAAGCTGAATTTTTGCAAAATCTCATTAGCTAGAGACAAATTTGACCTTATTTAGCATAAATTTCGATGATTTGCCACTGGCGATAAGCTCAGGCGGCCGCATACAGCCCTGTTCGAAGCCCGTAATACGCCGCGACAATTCGTGTATAGTCTTTTCACTATCGGGCCCGTATACAACCGGGGTGAATTTATGTTGAGGTTGCGTATATGAAAATCGATTGGCTGACGGCGCAGAAGGTCCCGGTTCCCAACCTGCTGACCACGGCGCTGGCTGTTCTGCTGGACGACCGGATGACAACCTCGGCGGCGGTGCTGGAACAGCATGGCAAGGGCGAGGGGCCGTTCTCGTCCGTGCCGCCCGATGTCGTTTGTTTCCCCGAATCCAACGAGGAAGTATCGGCCATCGTGAAACTGTGTGCCGAGCATAAGGTGCCGATTATTCCCTTTGGCACCGGCACCTCGCTGGAGGGCCATGTGCTGGCGTTGAAGGGCGGCGTCAGTATCGATGTTAGCCATATGAATAATGTGCTCGAAGTCAATTTCGAGGACCTGGACTGCCGCGTCCAGGCCGGTGTCACCCGCAAGCAACTGAACGACTATATCAACGATCAGGGCCTGTTTTTTCCTATCGATCCCGGCGCCGACGCCTCGCTGGGCGGCATGGCGGCGACGCGGGCGTCGGGCACCAACGCGGTGCGCTACGGCACCATGCGCGAAAGTGTGCTGGGCATGACGGTGGTGATGCCGGACGGGCGGATCGTCCGCATCGGCGGCCGGGCGCGCAAATCGGCGGCTGGTTACGATCTGACGCGGCTGTTCGTCGGGTCGGAGGGTACACTCGGCGTAATTACCGAAGTCCAACTCAGGCTGCATGGTATTCCAGAGGCTATCACCGCCGCGGTTTGCCAGTTCGACAGTTTAGGGGGCGCCGTCGCCGCAGTTATCCAGACCATCCAGATGGGGGTTCCGGTCGCCCGCATGGAACTGCTGGACGATTTACAGATGAAGGCCTGCATTGCCTATTCGAAACTTGAAGGGTACGAGGAAAAGCCGACCCTGTTCTTCGAATTCCACGGTAGCGAAGCTTATGCCGCCGAACAGGCGGAAACCGTCGGCGAGATCACCTCCGAGAACGGCGGCAGCGCCTTCAAATGGGCCAGCCGGCAGGAAGACAGAAACGCGCTGTGGCAGGCGCGGCACGATTGCTATTATGCGGCGCTGGCACTGGCGCCAGGTTGTCGCGGTATTGCGACCGATGTCTGCGTGCCGATCTCCAAACTGGCCGAATGCATCCTGGCGACCCGCAAGGACATCGACGAAAGCGGCATGATCGCCCCCATTCTGGGCCATGTCGGCGACGGCAATTTCCATGTCCAGTTCATCGTCGATCCAGACGATCAGGCGCAGCTCGACAAGGCCGAGGAAATTAATGAGTGCATGGTCCACCGCGCCATCGCACTGGGCGGCACCTGCACCGGCGAACATGGCGTCGGCATCGCCAAGATGGATTTCCTGCTCGCCGAACAGGGTGAGGCGATCAGCGTCATGCGCACGGTCAAGATGGCGCTCGATCCCGACAACATCATGAATCCGGGCAAAATCCTGCGCGTTTGATCCGGGTCATTTCGGGGCTTTCTCCCGGCGGGTAGATTGCCGGAATGGAAACCGCATGCAGATCGCAAGCCGGCTTGGTTCCGTCCGATATCATGGAGTGCCGCTGGCATGCCATGCCGGTGGAAGACGCGCTCGACCGGCTTGGCGCGCGTGCAAACGGCCTGAACGAAGACGAGGTGGCTGCGCGCCGGGCGGTGTTCGGTGAGAACAGCCTGCCTGTCGGGCGCCGGCCGGCCCTGGCCATCGTCTATCTGCGGCAGTTCAAAAGCCCGCTGATCTATCTGCTGCTGGCGGCGGCGGCGGTTTCGCTGGCCATCGGCGAATTGATCGACGCCGCCTTCATCTTCGTCGTGCTGCAGGTCAATGCGATCATTGGCGCCGCCCAGGAATGGAAGGCCGCATCCAGCGCCGCCGCGCTGGACACACTGGTCCAGAAATTGGCGATCGTCCGGCGCAACGGCGTGCGCCGGCAGGTCGACGCTGTCGAGCTGGTGCCTGGCGACCTGGTCGAACTGGGCGCCGGCGCGATTGTTCCCGCCGATATAAGGCTGATTTCAGATAGGGATCTCCAAGTCGACGAGTCGCTGTTGACCGGCGAATCCCTGCCGGTCGAAAAGGATGCACAGGCGCGCCTTGCCGCCGACACGGTGCTTGGCGACCGCGGGACCCTGCTCCATGCAGGCACCGTGGTCCTGGCCGGGCGGGCGACCGGTCTGGTGGCGCGGACCGGGCTGCACACCGAGATCGGACGCATCGCCCAGGCGCTGGCCGCCGCCGAACAGCCGCCGCCGCCCTTGCTGGCGCGGCTGGACCGTTTCGCCAGGCGCGTCGGTTACGCCATGGTCGGGGTGATCCTGCTGCTGGGCGCGATCCAGCTGATGCAGGGGTTCGACCTGGTGCAGGTTTTCTTCGTCGCGGTGGCGCTGGCGGTGGCGGCGATTCCCGAAGGCATGCCGGTCGCCATTACCGTGGCGCTGGCCATCGGGACCGGGCGCATGGCGCGCCGCAACGTCATCGTGCGCGCCCTGCCCGCGGTCGAGGGGCTGGGCGCCTGCACCATGGTGGCCAGCGACAAGACCGGCACACTGACCGTGAACCAGCTCACCGCGCGGCTCTTGTGGCTGCCCGGACAGGAGGCGCTGGAAGTCAGCGGCGAAGGCTACCGGCCGATCGGCGATATAACGCGCGGCGGAGCCACGCTGGACGCCGCCGCGCGGCGGGCGGCGGTGGAACTCGGGCAATCGGGCACCCTGTGCAACGAAGCCAGCCTGCATCTGGATACCGGGGGCGACGTCCGGCATTTCGGCGACACAGTGGATGTCGCCTTTCTGGCGCTGGCGGGCAAAATGGATATCGACGCCGCCGCGCTCGGCGAACGCTTTCCCGAAGCCTTCGCCATTCCCTATGAATCCCATCGCCGCTTCGCTGCCAGTTTCAACCGCGACGGCGCCGATATAGTCGCCCATGCCAAGGGCGCGGCGGAAACCATCCTGCCAATGTGTTCGGGCATCGATCGCCAGGCGGCGCTCGACGAGGCCGAACGCCTTGCCGCGGGCGGCTATCGCGTGCTCGCCGTGGCGCGCGGCCGCACCGAGGCCGCTTCTCCGGACGAGGCGGCCGGCGCACTGCACGATCTCCAATTGCTCGGACTGGTCGGGTTGATCGATCCGCTGCGCCCGGAAGCCGCCGCCGCCGTCAGGTCATGCCGGGATGCCGGCGTGGGCGTGGTCATGGTGACCGGCGATCATCCCGCGACCGCGCTGGCTATTGCGCGCGACCTGGGGATCGCCGAAGCGGCGGGCGAGGTCGTGACTGGCGTGCAAATCCAGGAACTGGCCGATGACCCGGCCGGTCTGGCGGAACTGGCGGCCCATGCGCGCGTCTTCGCCCGGGTCGAGCCCATTCAGAAGCTGCTGCTTGTCCAGACCCTCCAGCGCATCGGGCATTTCGTGGCGGTGACCGGCGACGGGGTCAACGACGCGCCGGCGCTGGGCGCCGCCAATATCGGCGTGTCCATGGGCAAGGACGGGACCGACGTGGCCCGCGGCGCCTCCGACCTGATCCTGACCGACGACAATTTCGCTTCCATCGTGGGCGGCATCGAAGAGGGCCGCATCGCCTATGATAATGTGCGCAAGGTGATCTATCTGCTGGTCACCACCGGGGTCGGGGAACTGGTCCTGTTCGCGCTCGCCATCGCCTTCGGCCTGCCGCTGCCGATCTTCGCGGTGCAGCTGCTGTGGCTGAATCTGGTGACCAACGGCATTCAGGACGTCGCGCTAGCCTTCGAGAAGGGCGAACCCGGCGTGCTGCGCCGCCGCCCCCGCCCGCCGGCCCAGCCGCTGTTCGACCGGCGCATGGTGGAACAGGTCATGCTGATGGGCGCCTGGATGGGGGCGTCCGCTTTCGCAACCTTCTGGTATCTGCTGGAAAGCGGGATGGGGCAAGAAGAAGCCAGGAACCTTGTATTGCTGCTGATGGTGCTGTTCGAGAATGTGCAAGCCTTCAATGCCCGGTCCGAACGGCGCTCGGCCTTCCGCATGCCCTTCAGCGCGAACCCCTTCCTGGTTGTTGCCGTTATTGGCGCCCAGGCGATCCATATCGGTGCGATGTATACGCCCGGCCTTGCCGGAATCCTCGATCTGAAACCGATCGGCTTGACGACATGGATAACGGTCGCGGCGGTTGCGCTGACGCTGCTTGGGGTCGCGGAAATCTACAAACTGCTGCGGCCGGTCGTTGACGATGCCTAGAGCCGATCCGCCCTAGCCGCGGGTATGTTTCCCGCCGATAAGATCGCGGTATGCGTGCCATGAGGCATGCCCGATCAGTGGCAGGCTGATAACCAGCCCCACGAACAGCGTCGCCACCCCGAACGCCGTAAAGCCCGCGATCAGGGCCGCCCACAGCGCCATGGCCCGGGGGTTCCTGTTGACTGCCTTGAACGAGGCCGAGATCGCCACGGGCACGCCGACATCGCGGTCCAGCAGCATTGGTAGCGAGATGGCGCTGATGGTGAAGACGGCAACCGCCAGAACCGCGCCGACCAGCGTGCCGGTCACCATGAAGGGCAGGCTTTCCGGCGCGAAAAATATGGCTTCGACGAAGTTAGTCGCGGGGACCGGCCGGTCCCCGAAAAACAGCGCGAAAATCAGCAAGGCGACGCGAACCCATGCCAGCAGGAACAGCATTAAAACCAGCCCCATCGCCGATATGGTGCCGGCATTCGCCCCGTAAGAGCCCAGCGTCGCGCCGAAGGTCACCGGTTGCCCCGCTTCCAGTCGCCGGCTTACATCGTACAGGCCAAGTGCCGCGACCGGTCCCACCAGGGTGAACCCCGCGGCCATTGGCAGGATCAGATAGAACATGTTAGTGGCGTAAAGCCCGTACATAACGATATAGCCGGCGCCGCTGAACAGAAAACCGTAGGACAGGCTTACCAGAGGCGCGCTGGTAAAGTCCCGCCAGCCGGCGGCCAGCCAAGCCCAGGGCCGGTCTATCTTGACGGTTCTAATCTCCGGCACCAGTTCCATTATGGATTGCTCGGCCTCACCGGTGTGCATTCACTGTTCTCCCTTCCCCATATAACCCGGTTGGGCCTAAACCGTCCGGGCGTTTTGTCAACAAAATCGAAATCGTCCGGCCCCGTCAGGCAGGCTCCGGGCTGTCGTCCTCGCGTTTGGCGCCATCAAGCGAGCGCGCCTCACGGTCTTGTTCGTCTGCGTCGCGGCGCTTGCTGGTCTTTGTTCGACCATGGCGCACGCGGTTTTCGTCGGCCTTCTCCTTGGCGCGCTCCTTCTCGCGAGTCTTGCGATAGCGATTCAGATTGACGATTTCTACCATTTCTTCATTTCCCCTGTCCGGCCACAATGACATATATGATGGCGGTCCGGCAATTTTGTAGCTTAAGGCCTGCGGCGTAATGCGCAAGCCTGAATGATGGCTGTGCCGCTGGGTTTGGAGAATAGCGTTTGAAGAAATTTTTTACCGCCGTTTTGCTGTTGTGCGTCCTTTCGGTGGGGGCACTTCTTGTCGCGCCGTCATTTGTCGATTGGAACGCCTATCGCGGTGAGCTGTCGGCGTTGTTGAGCAGCGCCGCCGGTCGTCGGGTGTCAATCGATGGCGATCTGGAAATGGCGATTTTGCCGACGCCCTATCTGAACGCCCGCGATGTGCGGATCGCCAGTATCGAGGGCCAGTCGAACGCCGACTTGGCGTGGGTCGGCGAAATTCGCATGCAGATTGCCGTCGGGCCGCTTTTCAGCGGGCGGATCGCTGTCAGCTCGCTGCTGCTGGTCGAACCCGTCGTCAGTCTCGAGACCCTGCCGGACGGTCGGATCAACTGGGATATCGCCGCCGGCTCCGGCGATCCGGCGTCTGGCGGGCAAGCCGGCGCCGAGAGCGAGCCGGCGTTGCCAATTCAGTTTTCGTTCGAACGCGTCTCCGTCGCCAGCGGGACCCTGGTATGGCGCGATGCCAACGGCCGGGTGCAGCGGCTGGAACGGCTGAGCACACAAATCGCCATGGCCGATCTTGGCGGCCCGCTGAAGCTTGAAGCCAGCGCCAACTATAGGGACTTTCCTTTTGCGATCAGCCTTTTTGTGGGCCAGCGCGAAAATGGCAAGCCCGTGCCGGTCGATGCGCGGATCGCGCTCGTCGATAACGCCGGCGAGATTTTGCTTTCTGGCGCCGTGGACAGGCAATCACGGACGTTCGAGGGAAAAATAGGCATGTCGGGGGCCGATGCCGCGGCTTTCGCCACGGCGGTAGCCGGCCAGCCGGTTGCCGGACTGCCCGCATGGGAATTCACCCTGGAATCGCCGATCAGCGCGACGGCCGAGGCGATCGAGGCGAACGATATTTCCGTGCGGCTGGGCAAGCTGGATGGATCCGGCCGGGCGGTCCTCGGCCTGGGTGAAATCCCGGTGTTGAAGGCCAGCCTGGACGTCGCAACCGTTGATATCGACGAGATGCTGGCGCAGGCGGAAAAACCCGCGGTTTCCCCGGAAAACGGCGATAGCGAACCTCGGGAACCCGCTGCTATCCCCGAGGGATTCGATGCCGAGATCGACATCAAGACTGGAATCCTGCGCTGGAAGGGCGGCATCGTTCGCGATGCCGGGCTCACCGCAAAACTGAACGCTGGTGTATTGACGGTCGAACACGCCAGCGCCCAGCTTCCTGGCGGCACGGCCGTAAACCTGTCCGGCAAGGCCGTCAATGCGGAGGGCGGGCCCCGGCTGGACGGCGATCTCGCCGCGATTTCCGACAATCTTCGCGCCGCGCTGGTCTGGGGCGGCGTGAAAGAAGCCGCGCTTCCGCCCGACCGGCTGCGCGCTTTTTCCTATACCAGCCGCATCGCGATCCTGCCCGATACGGTGAACCTGACCAATATCAAGGCGCGGTTCGACGCGACGCGCGTTTCCGGGGCTGCCGTTATCGCCAGGCGCGCGCGCCCCTCCTTTGGATTGAGCCTCGAGCTTGACCGGATTGGCCTCGATGCATACCTGGCCAGTCGCGGCGACGGGGCGGGGGATACCCCGGATGCCGGCGAGGCGGCGGCGGCCCCGGAGGTTGGCGGGTTGGGCGCCTTCGATGCGAATCTGGATATTGCCATCGGCAGCCTTGCCTGGCGGGACAAGACGGTGTCCGCATTGCGGATTGACGCCCAACTGTTCAATGGCGATCTGGCCCTGCGGAAACTGACGCTGGGCGATCTGGGCGGTGCCGCGCTGGCAATGTCGGGTGCGGTTACCGGTCTGGACGGCGAACCACGGGCTGTTCTCGATGTAACCCTCGATGGCCGGGATCCGGAATCCTTCGCCGGCTTCATCGGTATGAAGAACAGTACCCTCGCGCACCGGATTGGACGTTTCAGGATAACCGGGCAGGCGGCGGGCACGCTCGACAAGGTCGAAATCGACGCGGTTCTGGATGCCATCGGGGGCAAGGTCAGCGCAACGGGGGCGCTTACCGGTCTGGACGGCCGGTTTGCCTGCGATCTCGCGATGTCGGTCAGCCATGCCGATGGCGACCCGGTTCTGGCGCTGGCGATGCCCGAGCGGCGCGCTGGGGGGATCGGGGCACTGGAAGCAGGATTCCGCATGTCCGGTAGCGCGGACGCACTGGCCTTCGGGGATATCTCCGGCAAGCTTGGGGAAACGGAATTTTCCGGCGCCATCGATGTTGCCCTGTCGGGTGATCGGCCAGATATCGTCGCCGATCTGGCCACCGGCGAGGTCATACTGGACAGGCTGTTCCCCGCCAAACCGGAGCCGGCGGCCGGCGCTGGCGCCCCCTCGGTTCGCGGCAACGCGCGGTGGTCGCGCGAGGCGATCGACGTCAAGGGGTTGCGGGATTTCGATCTGCGGCTTGCGCTACGTTCCAGGGCACTGGTCCGGCGTAATGTTCGCATCGACGAAGCCTTTCTGCGGGCGTCGGTCAGGAACGGGGTCGCGACCGTCGAGGAGTTTTCGGGACAGATGTTTGGCGGCGGCGTAACGGCCGCGGGCAAACTGGATGCCACCGCTTCCGCCCCGGTCCTGGACGGCAACCTGTCCGCGCGCGATATTTCGTCGAAGGCCGCCCTGGAGGCGACGAACGGGTTTGCGCGGTTCGAAGGGCCGGTCTCGCTGGATATTTCCCTCACCGCTGCTGGCCGTAGCGAGTTTGAACTGGTCTCGTCACTGGCGGGGAAAGGCAAAATCTCGGGCGATATAGAGGCGCGCCTGAAGGAGGACGAACAGGCCCAGGCCGGTGTAGGCGTCCTGCTGGGGGCTCTGTTTGGCGACAAGGTAAAAGAACTCGGCGCGACGGGCGATGCGGTGGGCACGTTGATCAAGGCTTTTGCTGTGGAGCCGTCGGCGTTGAGCGGGGACCTCGTCATCGCCGAGGGTGTGGCGCGGACCGATAATTTGTTGCTCGACGGCAAAGACGCCCGCGCGCTCACCGCCGGTTCGGCCGATTTCGCAAACTGGCGGATCGATGGCAACACTGATATGCACCGCGCTGAAGACAGGCAAGAGCCCTATATAACGGTCAGGGTCAAAGGCCCGCTGGATACACCCGACATCAAGACCGGCGGGATTTGGCTGAAGCCACCACCGGAATCGGCGCCGCAACAATCCGAACCGGCCGGCACGCCGGAACCGGCGCCTGAAAAACCGCCAAAGACGGAAGATTTCATTCTGGATATATTGAAATCTATTCAGTAGCGCGATCGGATGCCTTCATCGTCTCGGCAAGCACGAAAAGCCGGATGGCGCTGGAAAGGTTACCCCCACGTTCGCGATCGATCCCGGTAATCAGTTGGTTGGCGCTGACGCCGCGAGACTCGGCGATGGCCAGCAAGGCGTTCCAGAACGCGTTCTCGACGGAAACACTGGTCCGGTGGCCCGCGATCAGGACCGACCGCTTGCGAATTTCACCTGCTTCAGGCGTTTGCCAGGCATAGGCCCGAGGGTAAGCCAGTAATGTTTTGTCAGATTTCATGCCGTATCACCAACTCGATAAGTGCTCATAATCTTTGATAAAACGAAAAAAACACCAATCCACGCTCCCGATTTAAACAGAGTGTTAATTAAAGTAGCCTATCGTGCCGCTATCGAAATGGATTATTCCGTCGTGCAGTGTGAAATTTCCGGTGGAGGGAATTGCCGCTGACCGGCGAAGATATCGAGGGACTATATATGGCTAGCGTGGCACCACTCATGGATACGACTATTGTCGGGGAAAACGAAGAGCAACTGGTGACGATGATCGTCGACAAGCAGCTTTTTGGTATTCCGATTCTTCAAGTCCAGGATATCGTCGAGGCATCGAAAATAACGCCGGTCCCGCTGGCGCCATCGGCTATCGCCGGGGTGCTCAATCTTCGTGGCCGGATCGTGACAGTCATAGATTTGCGCAAGCTTCTGGGCAATAATGAAGAGGTTCCCTGGGATAGCCAGATGGGTGTCACCGTCGAATACAAGGGCGATCTCTATACTTTGCTGGTCGATGCGATCGGCGACGTGCGGACCCTGCCCAAGCGCGACTTCGATAGCGCGCCCTCGACGATGGAAGAAGAAATCCGGAAGATTTGTTCGGGCATTTTCCGGCTTCGCGGTAATTTGCTGGTCGTTCTCGACGTTTCGCGCATTCTTCTGCCCGAAGCGATCGCGGCAACCCCGATGCTTAGCGTTGAGGATCGACGCGCGCGCAAGGACGCCGCACAGGCCGAGAGCGACGAGGTCAAGGCCGCGAAGGGCCGTCAGCTTTCGACCCTGATGACCGATCTGAACGCCTACGAAAGCGATTACGACAGCGGGCTGGATTCTCTGTCGGGCGACGACGACGACATCAAGGCCAGGAAAAAAGCCAACCGCAATCGCCGGCCGGTCAACGAGCGTTGGCAGGAAGTGCTGGAGGAAAAGGCACGCCGAGATGGCACCGTCTCTTTCCGCATGCGCGAACCCGACGAGGAAATTCTCGAGGACGCCCGAGAAGAAGCGCAGATACAGCAGGCCGGCTGGGAAGAGGAATGGAAAGCTCGCGAAGCCGGCGAGTATGAGTCCAAGCTTCCGGAACCGGATGCTCCGGCCGAAGATCTGTCCGGCTACGATCAGCCAGTGATCGAAACGCCGGCTCCCGCGCCCGAGGAGCCCGCGGGCTTCGATGCGCCGCCGGCCTTCGATGAACCCCCCGCCGCCGAAGAGCCGACCGCCTTCGACACTCCCGAAGAGCCGGTAATTTCCGACGAGCCGGAAGTACTCGCCGACCTGTCGCCGGCGCCCGCTGAAGAGCCGAAAAAAGGGTTCAGTTTCGAAACGCTGCGAGCGCCCGAGGAGTCGGAGCCCGTGGAGGAATCGACAGGGCTTGACGCGCCGGAAGCGGTGCCTGGCCAGAACGAGTCGCCGACCGGTGTCGGTGGCGTGGTGTCCGACTGGTGGAGCAAGATGCGCGGCAAATCGAATTCGGACGATAATGCCGATCCGTCAGAGGCCGAGGAAGTTCCTGTTGACCTTCCCAAGGCTGACGAGGCCGATAGCGCGGCGGAATCCAATAATACTTCCTCCGACACCGACAAGAAAACCAGGAAAAGCACTTCTTCCAAGTCCAAAGCCAAGTCCAAGGCCAAGCCGAAGAAGAAAAAGAGCTAACGGTCTTCCGTCCGGCATCCCCGGACCAGACGATCAAATACCGGGGGCAGCCAACAGGCCGCCCCCGGTTTTTTGTGGTCAGGGCTTTTCCGCTTGCGTGGTGAGGGCGGGACTCGACCAGTCTCGAAACGTTCCACCGCCCCGCTCCCCACATAAAAGTCGGGCCGCGAAACCGATTTACCGGTGTCGCGGCCCGACGGGGAGTAAGCCCTTGCGGGCGGGATTAACTTACGGCTCGAGGATGATTTCCACCCTGCGATTCCGCTGCTCTTCGGTTTCGTCCGCGGTCACCAGTGCCGGCTTCAATTCACCGTTCGCCTCTGAAACCATCGCGCGGACCGGTGTGTTGCCGGCTTCCAGAACCTTGACGACGGCCTGTGCGCGCATCTCCGAAAGTTTCTGGTTGTAGTCAACCGAACCAACGGTATCCGTGTTGCCCGAAATCTTGACGATCGGGGAACCCAGCTTCTCGGCAGCGGCCTTGGCCTCGGCGATTACCGTCTCGTCCTCGGTATCGATATTGTATTTATCGGTATCGAAATACACCACGAAACGAACTGACTGCGGCTTCGGCTTGGACACCACCGGAGCCTCCGCCACGGGCGCGGGCTCTATGCCATCGAGCGCGGCATAGAAATTGTCGCGGCACAGGGTGATGTCGTCCGGCTGCCAGTTTTCTTCCTGCTCCTGCATCCAGCAGTCGAAATAGACCTGCGCATCGGCGGCCCGGTTCGGGTCGACCTCGGCGGCGCCGGCATCCAGCGCGGCGATAAGCTTGGCGCGGGCTTCGGTCATCTCGGCGACATGATCGCCAGGCAGGCCGCGGTCTTCGATCTCTTCGGGACCGACCCCGCCTTCCGTGGCCGCCTTGGCGGCGCGTTCGGCGAACACGTCGGAATCATAGTAGTCGCCTTCGGAGTATTCAGCTTCCGAAAGGCCGATATAGCCATGATAAAGGTTTTGATTAAACTCGGAACCCTGCGGTTCAATCAGCTGTGCACCATGAAGCTCCTGACCAGTGCAGCCAGCAAGCACAAACAATCCGGCGATAGCGCCGACTGTAATAATTTTCGATTTCATACATCTTCCCCTAGTTATGCCGCCACTCCCCAAAGGGCGGTATTCACGGTTCTTTTAACACAAATTTTACTTAAATACAATTGACCGTGCTCGGGAAAACGGATTCCGCCACCGATTTTAGCTCAAAAGAGCCATTTTTCTATTAAAACAAAATGGTATGGGAAGTTCGCGCAGCGTTAGCTGGCGCATTTATCGGCAACAAACACCGCTAAATTCAACGCGGATGGAAAATACGCTATTTGTTACGGAACGCGTCCAGGGTCACGACTTTGTCGCCATTGTCCAGGCTGGCGGCTTTCGCCACCGGGTCTGCCTCGGTCTCGGCTGTCTCGGCCGTCGGTACGATGTCACTTGCGGTTGCGGCCCCGGCCTCATCACCCTCTTCCTCGCCCTCGACGGCCTGAAACTGCAGGCGGAAGTTGACCGATGGATCCTGGAAAACAGTAATCGCGTCGAAAGGGATGGTCAGGCGCTGTTGAACTCGATTGAAGGACAGACTAACGGAAAATCCGATCTCGCCGACCTCCAGGTCCCAGAACGCGTTTTGCAGGATGACCGGCATTTCCACGGGATATTCCCGGTGCAAATGCGCCGGGATATCGACCCCCGGATGCTCGGTTCTAAAGGTGATGTGGAAATAATGCTCGCTCTCCAACCCCTGCACCGCGACAAGGCCCAGCGCCTTGCGCATTACGCCGCGCAAGGCTTCTTCGACGAGGCGTTCATACTGCAGATAATCTTCGGGATCGGACATGGCTGACTGGAATTCTCACGGTGCGATGTTAAAACTCTAACCCGGCGCCAATATTGGGCGGGTCCCGGAAATAAGTTGGGGGGCTTCTGTTGCCCGGTGCCCCCCGAACCGCGCTTACCTCTCAATTAGGCAGCGAGCACCATGTCATTATCATTGGCACTTGTAGAAATGGCCCGGTAACGGCGGAACCATGCCGAGCAAAAACCATGCCTTTACCACGCGCGTCGATCCTGTTTCGCCCCCATAAACGGGGCCGTTTGCCGCAATCGCGGGCATTCGGCCCCGTGAAACTGGTGGAGGCGCCGGGTACCGCCCCCGGGTCCGCAACGTTTATTCCACAAGGCGTTTATCGCCATAGTCGGCAAGCCGACAGGTCTAATATAGGGGTTTATCGCATGAATTGAAAGGCCGCGATGGCATTTCGGTATGTCGTGGATTTGCCTTATTTTCAAGCGGGATATGCCCATATGCAGTACAATAATGCGCTATCGCGAAAATAGTGAGGCGGGTTGCGCTTGCCATACAAGGATTTTTTCCAGCGGTTCATCTTCACACCCAACCGCCGCACGGCCGTGCTGGCGGTGCTGGTTGCCGTGGGGATCGGCATCGTTTTCCTGACCGTCCAGCGCCAGTCGCCGGCGGAATGGCGCGACGCCGCGGCGGGTGGCGAGGGACTTACCGTCATGACATTCAACATCAGCCTGGGTGGTCGGCCGGCGGCAGCGGCGCTCGATGGGATCAAGGAAGCAAATTCTGACATCATCTGCATTCAGGAAATGACGCCCTCCCTCGCGGTAGCGTTCGAAAAACGCTTTTCTGCCCTCTATCCCTACCGGCTGTTGTTGCCGGGGTCGTCGGTCCATGGCATCGGCATCGCCAGCAAGTTTCCGCTCTCCAACGAAGCGATTATCCGGGAAGGCATGTCGCACTTGCCGGTGGCAAGTGCGTCCGCCGCTCTGGGCGACGGTTTGGTCCGGATCGCCTGTGTGCACCTGATTCCACCGCATGCCCGCCCGCAGGAGGGCGAAACGCTCTGGCAGCGCTATTTTCGTAATAAGGGAACCCGCATTATTCAGGCCGGGATTGTGATCGACAGTCTTGCGAAGGCCGGCGGGCCGGCCATCATCCTCGGCGATATGAATGAATGGTCGGGCCAGACTGCCCTGTCCCTGTTCAACGATGCGGGCTTCGCGGATGCCTGCGAGAGCCGGCCAAACCGATGCGGTGCCAGTTGGCCGGGTGAAGCAATGACTTTCCCGGCCCTGTTCCAGATCGACCATATCCTCGGTCGCGACGTACGCTTCGCCGACGCGGCGGTACTGGGCGCCGGCGGGTCGGACCATTACCCGGTGGCGGCGCGTGTTATTGTCGGGCCCCGGCAGTTTGCGGAAGGGAATGCACAATGAAAAAAAGCCTTTGGGCCGCATTGGCTCTGTTTTTGGTCTGTCCGGCCATGCCGGCGTGGGCCGAGACGCCGAGCATCCGGCTGAACACGGCGACTTATATGCTGTCGGACGGTAATCCGCTTGAGGAGGGCAAACCGTATGACGGCGCCGTGGTGGTCGAGATGCCCGGATACCGGTACGACCCGCCCCTTGAGGTTCCGGCGGCGCCGCGTGACTGGCCGCCGGCTCCCAACGTTGCCGAAATCGACCAGATATTGTCGCATCTGCAAATTGAATCGGAACTCGGCGGCAGCGTTCGGATCCATGCGGAAGCCTTTTACAGGGATCACCTGCTGGCGTTGGTCTCCATCGAGGGCGGGCCATCGCATGGCCGGTGGGTTTTCGCCCTGGTCCAGGAGTCAGCGGTGGCCTGGCGGGTCGATAGCGAGGCGAGGGGCATACCCTTGATCGAGGCCCTTTTCGCCGCCTGGGACGAAACCGGATGGATCGAGGTTATCGATACCGATCTGCGCGGCGTGGACAATTGACATGGGGGTCTTTCCGGCTCCGCCGTGACCGCCTATAACGAAGGCGGACAGGATGACAGGAAAGACAAATGCCGCTGACACCCGAACAACAGGCTGAGATCGACGACCATCGCGCCGCAACCAGCCAGACCCGCCGCGCCACCGTGCCGGCGCTTGAGGATATCCTATACGAGCCGGTCCAGGTGCTGGACCATGGGTTCGTGCGGGTCATAGACTATATGGGCGACGATTCGGCGATCGTTCAGGCGGCAAGGGTTTCCTACGGCAAGGGCACCAGGCAGGTTACCAGCGACCGCGGGCTGATCCGTTATCTGTTGCGCCACCGGCACACCACGCCCTTCGAGATGTGCGAGATCAAGTTCCATGTGAAGCTGCCGGTCTTCGTGGCGCGCCAGTGGATCCGCCACCGCACCGCCAACGTCAACGAATATTCAGCGCGCTATTCGATCCTCGACCGCGAATTTTATATTCCCCAGCCTGACCAACTCGCGGCGCAGTCGGTGGCCAACCGCCAGGGCCGGGGCGAGGTGCTTCAGGGCGACGAGGCCGCGCGCGTGCTGGCGCTGCTGCGCGACGACGCGGCCCAGTGCTATGACCATTACGAGGAAATGCTGAACGAGGACGCCGACGGCAATCCGCGCGACCCGGAACGCCCGGGTCTGGCCCGCGAACTCGCTCGCATGAATCTGCCGCTGAACATCTATACCCAGTGGTACTGGAAGGTCGATCTGCACAATCTGCTGCATTTCCTGTCGCTGCGCGCCGACCCCCACGCCCAGTACGAAATCCGCGTCTATGCCGAGGCGATGCTGGACATGGTGCGCCGCTGGCTGCCGATCGCCTGCGAGGCCTTCGAGGATTACGCGGTGGGCGGCGCCCACCTGTCGCGCCACGGCATCGACATCGTGCGCCGCATGCTGGCCGGCGAGGCGGTGACCCAGGAGGACAGCGGCCTGAGCAAGCGCGAATGGACTGAGTTGATGGAATTGCTGGGCCGCGAGTAACCCGCCATCCCCCAGCCATAAACCATGCGTAAATAACTTGCATGGATAATGGAGCCGAAAGGGGATGCCATCCGATGCTGTCCAGACTGATTATTGCGCTATGTCTTGTCCTTGCCACTTTCGCGGCTACGGCCCATGGAACGGAAACAGCCGACAGGGTGCTGGTCGACAAGGGGGACCGCCAGCTTTATCTGCTGCGCGGCGGCGAGGTCTGGAAGAGCTATCCCATCGGCCTCGGCTTCGCGCCCGAGGGCCACAAGCAGCGCGAAGGCGACGGCCGCACGCCCGAGGGCGACTACATTCTCGACTGGCGCAATCCGAACAGCAGCTTCTACCTGTCGATCCATATCACCTATCCGGACGCCAACGACAAGGCCAGCGCCAAGACGCGCAACGTACCGCCGGGCGGCGCAATCTTCATCCACGGCCGCCACAACCTGTCGCGCGGCAAGAAC
>CBFDDT010000017.1:0-36869 GCA_965603635.1 uncultured bacterium
CCATGACAGCCCCGTTCTGTTGCTGCTGGAGCGCGTTAGGCGGGGCGGGAGCAGCATGTCGCAGCATGGCGTGCGATTGGAAACGCCGCGCATCGGCGAGCATCTGGTGCGCGTGGACGGGGCGCCAATGGCCGACCGGTCCGGTTCGATCGTTCTGACGATCAAGGAGCAATCGGTCGCGGGCAAGATCGACCGCTCCCTGACCCACCGCGATTCCACGCGTTCCATCTCGGCCATGGCGGCCCTGCTGGCCCATGAAATCAAAAACCCGCTGTCCGGAGTGCGCGGGGCGGCACAGTTGCTGGAACAGTCGGTTTCCGGCGACGACACGCTACTGACCCGGTTGATTGTCGAGGAGACCGACCGGGTCGTGGCCCTGATCGACCGGATGGAGGCCTTTACCGGCGATACCGAATTCGACGACCGGAGTCCGGTTAACATTCATGAGGTGCTGGAGCGCGTATTAACGCTGGGCAAGGCCGGATTCGCCAGCCATCTGCGCTTCATCGAAACATACGACCCATCGTTGCCGCCGGTACATGGCAACAGGGATCGCCTGATCCAGGTATTCCTCAATCTGGTCAAGAACGCCGCCGAGGCGGTGCCGGAAGAGGGCGGCGAGATTATCGTCGCTACCGCCTACCAGCATGGCGTTCGCCTGCAGGCGCCGGGTGGCGACACTCCCATGCAATTGCCGCTGGTCGTCACTATCCAGGACAATGGCCCCGGTATTCCCGACGATTTGCGCCGGCACATCTTCGATCCCTTCGTAACCACGAAACAGGGCGGAACCGGGCTGGGGTTGTCACTGGTGGCCAAATTGATCGGCGACCATGGCGGCGTTATCGATCTGGACAGCCGCCCGCGGCGGACAATCTTTCGCATCATGCTGCCGATTGCTCGCGATGTCGGCCAGGAAGGAACGAGTAATGAATGAGGCGACCATCCTTATCGCCGACGACGACCGGGCCATCCGCACGGTGCTCACCCAGGCCTTCGGCCGGTTGGGCTATCGGGTGCGCGCGGCGGGTAACGCCGCGACCCTGTGGCGCTGGATCTCCGACGGGGAGGGGGATGTAGTCGTCACCGATGTAGTGATGCCCGACGAGAACGGGCTGGACCTGGTGCCCCGCATCCGCAAGCTGCGGCCGGAACTGCGTGTCATTGTAATGAGCGCCCAGAATACCCTGCTGACCGCCGTCAAGGCGACTGAGAGAGGCGCCTTCGAATATATTCCAAAACCTTTTGATCTCAAAGAGTTGATAGGGATAGTTCAAAGAGCGCTTACGGAGCCGGCGCCCCGGGCGCAGGCGAGCGGCGATGCCCTGGCCGGGGTTGGGGACGAAGAAAAAATGCCGCTGATCGGGCGTTCCCAGGCGATGCAGGAAATATACCGGGTGCTGGCACGGCTGATGGCGACCGACCTGACGGTTCTTATCAACGGCGAGTCGGGAACCGGCAAGGAGTTGATTGCGCGCGCACTGCATGATTACGGCAAACGCCGCAATGGCCCGTTCATCGCGGTCAATATGGCGGCGATCCCCCGCGAGCTGATCGAAAGCGAGTTGTTCGGACATGAAAAAGGCGCCTTTACCGGGGCAACGGCCCGCGCCCCGGGCCGATTCGAACAGGCCGACGGAGGAACCCTGTTTCTGGACGAAATAGGCGACATGCCGTTGGAGGCGCAAACCCGGCTTTTGAGGGTTCTTCAGGAAGGAGAATTCACCTCGGTCGGCGGGCGCAGCGCGATTCGCGCCAATGTGCGCATCATTGCCGCCACACACCGGGATTTGCGCCAACTAGTCTCGCACGGTCTGTTTCGCGAGGATCTGTATTTTCGGCTGAATGTGGTGCCCATCCGCATTCCGCCCCTGCGCGAGCGCACCGAGGACATTCCCGAACTGGTCAATCATTTTCAGAAGGACCTGGCAGTCCAGGGTCTGCCCGCGAAAAGTCTGGATTCGGCGGCGATGAAGCGCCTGAAATCATACAAATGGCCTGGTAATGTACGGGAACTGGAGAATCTGATTCGTCGGCTGGCGGCGCTCTACTCCCACGAAACAATTGGCATCGACGTGGTTGAGGCGGAACTGGCCGAGGATCCACCCGCCGCGCCGATCCAGTCCAACGGCGAGGCCAGCCATGAAGGGCTGGCCGGGCTGGTGGAGCGCCATCTGCGGAGTTATTTCGATGCCCATCGCAATGACCTTCCTGCCACGGGATTGCACGACCGGGTGTTGCGGGAAGTCGAAAGGCCGCTGATCGAATTGTCGCTGGCGGCGACCGGCGGCAACCAGATCAAGGCGGCCCAGTTATTGGGGCTTAATCGCAACACCTTGCGGAAAAAAATTCGCGAATTGGACATCCAGGTAGTTCGGGGCGTAAAATACGGTCAATGAAGCGGATGGGCGCAGAATGAACGAAAAAGAGGTTGACGGAGACCGCAGTGAATGGCTGTCCCGATTTGGGGAACTGTACAGTTGGCTGCGCCTGGGAAAGGTTTTAGGTATCGCCCTGCCGGTGCTTGCCGTCGCATCGGGTGCCGCAACCTATTTTGCGCTGACCGACGCCGGCCCGCTTGGCACCAACCAGCGAAATCTCAACTTGCTGCTCTATACCGATGTGGTGCTGCTGCTGTTGCTGGCTTTCGTTGTTTTGCGGCGTATCGTCAAGCTGGGCCTGGCGCGGCGCCAGGGATCCGCCGGTTCGAGGCTGCATCTTCGTTTAAGCGTATTGTTCGGGCTGATGTCGATCACGCCCACGGTGCTGGTCCTGCTGTTTTCCATTCTGTTTTTTGTAAACGGCATGCAAGCCTGGTTTGGCGACCGGATAGACAATCTGGTTATGACGGCCCAGGCGGTCGCGGAAGGTTATCTCGCCGAACATCAGGAGAATATCAGGGTCGATGCGCTGCGCATGGCGCGCGATCTGAATCGGGACGGGCCGTTGCTTGAGACCAATTCGAGGCTGCTGCACCAGGCAGTAAACTTGCAGGCCCAGTTGCGGGGTCTCAGCGAGGCGATCGTGTTCGACGGCACCGGCAAAATCATGGCGCGGTCGGGTTTTACTCTGGCGCTCGAAAATGAACCGATCGACAAAGAACATCGGGAGGCGGCGCGCAACGGCGAGGTGCCGATTTTCCAAAACGAAACCGGAGACCGGGTGCGTGCCTTGACGCGGCTGGATAATTTCCTGGACGCGTATCTTTTCATTGGCAGGATCGTGGATCCGACAGTGCTGAGCTATACGCAGCAGACTGGTGAAGCGATAACCGAGTTCCAGATCCTCAAGGATAACAAACAGGAGACCATCATCTTCGTCACGCTGATGTTCCTGCTTGTGGCGCTGCTGTTGATGACGGCCGCCGTCTGGCTGGGCCTGAATGTTGCAACCGACTTATCGCGCCCGATCGGCGAGTTAATCGGCGCCGTCGAAAAAGTACGCGAGGGCGATCTGTCGGCCCGCGTTCGCGAATTGCCCCTCGACGACGAGATCGGCATCCTCAGCCGCGCCTTCAACCGAATGACCGGCCAGTTATCGGACCAGCGCCGCGAACTGGTCCAGACCAACCAGAAACTCGATGAGCGCCGCCAGTTTACGGAAACTGTCCTGTCTGGCGTGTCGGCGGGGGTTATCGGGGTGGACCGCAAGGGCAATATCAACCTGCCGAATCTTTCCGCTGCCCGTTTGCTGGGGGTGGAGACGGCGGACATGGTGGGCAAACCGCTAAGCAAGATAACCCCGGAAATCGGCGCCTTGCTGGGTGAGGCGCGCAAGCGCCGCCCGGAACCGATCGAGGCACAGATCAAGATTACCCGCGACGGCGAAGAGCGCACGCTGCTCGTGGCCGTCGCCGTGGAGGAACTGCAGGATAAAATCGTTGGTTTCGTGGTTACTTTCGACGACGTTTCGGCATTGCTGGAAGCGCAATGGAAGGGGGCCTGGGCTGATGTTGCCAGACGGATCGCCCATGAAATACGCAACCCCCTGACTCCGATCCAGCTTTCGGCCGAAAGGTTGAAACGCAAATATCTGAAAGAGATAAAGAGCGATAAGGAAACCTTCGTGATATGCACCGACACCATCGTTCGCCAAGTCGATGATATCGGGCGAATGATAGAGGAATTTTCCAATTTCGCGCGCATGCCGGCGCCGATGCTGCGGCTGGAGAACCTTAACGAATTGTGCAGGCAGGTCGTCTTCCTGCAACGCAACGCGCATCCGAAGACCGATTTCATTGCGATCATGCCCGAAAATCCCGTCTATGCCACCTGCGACGGCCGGCAGATGGGGCAGGTGGTTACCAATCTGGTTCAGAATGCCGCCGAATCGATGGATCGGCGCGACGGCAAGGACGATGGTCCCAGGGTCATCTTGCGGCTTCAGGAAGAAGATGGCCGCGCCGTAATTGAAGTGGAGGACAATGGCCCAGGATTGCCAGTCGAAGGACGCGATAAGCTGCTTGAACCCTATGTGACGACCCGCAAGAAGGGAACGGGGCTGGGGCTCGCTATTGTCAGAAAAATTCTGGAGGATCACGGCGGAAACCTCGTTCTGGGCGATGCCGAGGGTGGTGGCGCGTTAATTCGCGCGGAATTCGCCTGCGACGCGGGTCCTGCCAGCAGGGACCAACGCAGACGAACAGCAAAAAAGGAGCCGGTCACACATGGCTCATGACATTTTGATCGTCGATGACGAGGAAGATATTCGCACGCAGATTGCCGGCACCCTGGAAGATTGCGGTTACCGGACCCGGCAGGCAATTAACAGCAGTGAAGCGTTGGAAGCGATGGCAGGCCGGCAGCCCGCCCTGGTTATTCTGGATGTATGGCTGGGCGATAGCGAGATGGACGGGCTGGAGACCCTGGAAATCATCCGCCGGGATTATCCTGAACAGCAGGTGGTGATGATCAGTGGGCATGCCACGTTCGACATGGCCGTCTCGGCGACCAAGATGGGCGCCTACGACTTCATAACCAAGCCGTTCAAGACCGATGTGCTGCTGCATAACGTGGAACGGGCGCTCAGGGAGCAGCACCTCCAGGAAGAAGTCCGCGAACTGAAAAAGCGTGTCGGCCCGCAAACCGAGGATATCATCGGCACTTCCCAGCCCATGGTGCATTTGCGTCGAACCGTGGAGCAACTGGGGGCAAGCGATAGCCGTGTTCTGATCAGCGGGCCGCCAGGATCAGGTAAAAGCCTTGTGGCACGGGCGATTCATCTGGCATCGGCACGGCCGAAGCGGCGACTTGTCACTATTAATTGCGCGACACTGGAATCCGATGGTGGTGACGCAATTCTGCTTGGGCTGGAACCTGCCAAGGGCCAGCCTCGGGGTGTTGGCGTTTTCGAAAAAGCCCATACGGGAACGCTGGTGCTTGACGAGGTGGGCAGCCTGTCGCGCGAGGCGCAGAGCAAAATCGTCGGCATCTTACAAGGTAACTCGTTTCGTCGGGTCAACGGTCGCAAATTAATCGAGGTCGATGTTCGTGTAATAGCAACGACCAGGTTGGATTTGCGTGCGGAAGTGGAGGCCGGCTATTTCGACCAGGAGCTCTATCACCGGCTGAATGTGGTGCCGGTCGAGGTGCCGCCCCTGTATGCCCGCCGCAAGGATATCGCGTCGTTGACCCGCTATCTGATGGCGCGTATAGCAAACGCTGAGGGCCAGTCTCCGCGCGCCATGTCGCCCGAATCGTATTCCACGCTGGCCTCATATAACTGGCCGGGAAACGTGTCGGAACTATGCAATGTTATCGAACGCGTTCTGTTGACCGCTTCCGCCGACCCCAGCAGACCAATCGATTCGCATTCGGTTGCCATGGCGCTTGGCGGCGAGCGTACCGCCGCGCGGCTGGAATCCGAATCGGAGATAATGAATCAGCCGCTCAGGGAAGCCCGGGAAGCATTCGAAAAGGAATATCTGCTATACCATGTCAGGCGTTTTGGCGGCAATATCAGCCGTACCGCCGAGTTCATCGGCATGGACCGAGCCGCCCTGCATCGCAAGCTTAAGGGGCTTGGCGTCGACACAGCCGAAAAAGGTCATCGGATGGGTGTTTAGGATACTGGCCAGGAAGCGTTTTGAATGAAAGTTATTGTTTGCGGGGCAGGGCAGGTCGGTTTTAACATCGCCCGCCACCTTGCCATCGAGAATAACGACGTAACGGTCATCGATCAGGCGGCCGACCTTATCGGTAAGGTCAATGATCTGCTCGATGTCCAGGCGTTCGTCGGCCACGCGTCGCATCCCGACGTGCTGGAGCAGGCCGGCGCCGCCGATGCGGATATGCTGATCGCGGTGACCTATGCCGACGAGGTCAACATGGTCGCCTGCCAGATCGCCCATTCGCTGTTTAACGTGCCGACCAAGATCGCTCGCGTCCGCCAGCAAAGCTATCTGAACCCGATGTGGGCGGATTTGTTCAGCCGCGATAACCTGCCGATCGACGTCATCATCTCGCCGGAACTGGAAGTCGCCAAGACAATCAGCCGACGCATGAGTGTGTCGGGCGCCTTCGACATGATCCCGCTAGCCGACGGAAAGGTGAGGGTAATCGGCGTGCGTTGCACCGAGCGCTGCCCGATCGTCTATACGCCGTTGCGTCAACTCACATCGCTGTTTCCGGACCTGAATATCGTCATCGTTGGAATCGTGCGCGATGGCGAGCCCACGGTGCCGACCTCCAGCGACCAGATGCTACCTGGCGACGAGGTCTATTTCGTGGTCGATGCGCTCCATGTTCCGCGTGCCATGGCGGCCTTCGGGCATGACGAGAAATCGGCCCGCCGGGTGGTTATCGTTGGCGGCGGCAATATCGGACTGAACCTCGCACGCGAACTGATGGAGGGCAGACGGAGCATTTCCACAAAGATCATCGAACGTGACCGCGAACGGGCCCGCAAGGTCGCCCAGGCCCTGCCCGGTGCCACGATCATCCTCGGCGATGCGCTTGAGGCCGATATCCTGGAAGAGGCCAACGTATCGGCCGCGGAAACGTTGGTGGCGGTTTCGAATGACGATGAAACCAATATCCTTGCCTCTCTGCTGGCCAAGCGCAGCGGCGTGGAACGCGTGGTGACCCTGATCAACAAACCGTCCTACGGACCGTTGATCACCAATCTTGGCATCGATGTAGTGGTCAGCCCGCGCGCGATTACCGTGTCGACGATCCTGCAGCATGTAAGACGGGGACGCATCCGCTCGGTTCATTCCCTGGGCGACGGGTTCGCTGAAATTATCGAAGCGGAGGCGCTGGAAACCTCGTCCTTCGTTGGCGCGCCCCTGAACGAGGTCGACTTGCCCGCCGGCGTCATACTTGGCGCAATCGTGCGCGATGGCGAGGTCATCATACCGCGCGTTACTACTGTCATCGAAGGTTATGACCGGATCATTCTTCTCGCCACCGCGGACGCGGTAAAGCAGGTGGAAAAGATGTTCTCGGTCCGTCTTGAATTCTTCTGACCCGACAGGGAAAGCACGAAATGCCACGATATGCCTATGTAAACGGCCAATATTTACCGCATGGCCGGGCCGCGATCCATATTGAAGACCGCGGCTATCAGTTCGCCGATGGCATCTACGAGGTAGTCCCCGTCGCCGCCGGGCGGCCGGTCGATGAAAGCCCGCATCTGGATCGGCTGGAGCGGTCCCTCGCCGAGTTGCGTATCGCCATGCCGATGTCGCGACGGGCGCTTGAACTGGTATGCCACGAGTTGTTGCGGCGGAACGGCGTAAGAGACGGCTTGATCTACATTCAGGTCACCCGTGGCGTCGCCCCGCGCAATCATGCGTTTCCGGCGGAGGCGACCCCGGCGCTGGTTATGACTACCAAACTGATGAACTTCACCGGGCAAGCCAAATTCAGGGACGGCGTCTCGGTTATTACGGTGCCCGACCAGCGCTGGGCGCGCCGCGATATAAAGACAATCAATCTGCTGCCCAATTGTCTGGCCAAGCAAGCCGCCACCGAAGCCGGCGCATACGAGGCGCTTCAGGTGGACGATGAGGGCAATGTGACCGAGGGCACCAGTTCCAACGCCTGGATTGTGACCGGCAACGGCAAGTTGATAACCCGGCATCTTAGCGACGATATTCTGCATGGCGTTACCCGCCGTACCATTCTGGCGATTGCGGCGGAAGAGGGGGTGAAATTCGAGGAACGCCCCTTCACCGTCGCCGAGGCGCTTGCGGCAAACGAAGCCTTTGTCACCAGCGCCACCTCGTTTGTGACACCCGTGGTGCGGGTCGACGGCAAACCGGTGGGCGACGGCGTGCCCGGGCCTTTGGCGCAGCGGTTGCTCGCCTGGTACCTCGACTATATGGCCGGCTTGCGGGACAGCGCATGAACGCCCCTCCGGCGCGCCCGTCGGTTATCGTTTTCGACTGGGATAACACCCTTGTCGATACCTGGCCGACGATCCATGAGGCGCTGTCGGTCACCCTGCGAGCGATGGATCACGAACCCTGGACGTTCGCGGAAACAAAGGCGAGGGTCCGCCAGTCCCTGCGCGATTCTTTTCCCGTCCTGTTCGGCGATCGCTGGACCGAGGCGCGAGATATTTTCTATGACGCATTCGAACGCAACCACATAGAACGTTTGGCGCCGATCCCCGGCGCGGCGGAAATGCTGGCGGCCCTTTCGGCGGTGGATATGGATATGGCGGTTCTGAGTAACAAAACAGGCCGCTACCTCAGGGAAGAGGTCGCGCATCTTGGATGGAGCGGCAATTTCGCAGCGCTTGTTGGGGCGGGCGATGCCGAACAGGACAAGCCCGCGCGTCAGGCGCTTGACCTGGCGCTCTACCCTATCGGTTGCAAGGCGGACCCGGGAGTCTGGATCGTGGGGGATTCGGGAATTGATATGGAGGCCGCGCATCGTGCCGGGTGCGTGGCGGTTCTGTTACATCGCGACGATCATGACGCCGAGGAATTTCGCGATTGGCCGCCAACATTTGTTTTTAATAGTTGCAACAGCGTAACAGAACTCGTAGCAAGGTGGTAGCTTTGGACGTTCACGAAATTTCGATTTGCGCTACGGGTAATCTGGACCATATATATACATGGTAAGATGCCCAAGCAGGGGCGGGCGTCTAAACAAACTAAAAACTCGGGGCAAGAAAATGTCATCAGAAAAAAGTCAAAATGTGCAGGACGTATTCCTCAATAATGTCCGGAAGAACAAAATGCCGGTCACCGTGTTTCTGGTAAACGGCGTCAAACTTCAGGGTATCATCACCTGGTTCGATAACTTTTCCGTATTGCTGAGGCGGGACGCGCATTCACAGCTTGTGTACAAGCATGCGATTTCCACGGTTATGCCGGCGCAGCCGGTTCAGTTGTTCGAACCGGAAAAATCCGGCGAGGCAGAGTCTGAGCCGGAGACGGCGTCCGCTGACTAATCGGCCGCATCCCGGGTGACGGGAGAGCAAGACCACATCACAGGCAGTGCGGGCCGCGCGCTTGTCCTGCACCCCGTTGTTGTCAACGGGGTGTTGGCGCGTGACCCGATGCCGCGGCTTGACGAAGCGGTCGGCCTTGCCCGGGCGATCGACCTTGAAGTCGTCCATGCCGAGGCCGTGCGTACCGCGAAAGTGCGGCCATCGACTTTCCTGGGAAAAGGGGTAGTCGAGCGTTTCGGCGATTTTATCGAGGTGCAGGAAATCGGCCTGGTCGTGATTGACGCCGCGCTGGCGCCGATCCAGCAGCGCAATCTCGAAAGGGCATGGAACGCCAAGGTAATCGACCGAACCGGGCTTATCCTGGAAATCTTCGGGGCGCGGGCGCGCACCCATGAAGGCCGGCTGCAGGTGGAGCTTGCGGCACTGAGCTATCAGCGATCCCGCCTGGTGCGAAGTTGGACCCATCTGGAGCGTCAGCGCGGCGGGTTTGGATTTCTGGGCGGACCGGGTGAAAGCCAGCTGGAAATTGACAGGCGGCTGATCGGCCAGCGAATCGCGCGTCTGCGCCGCGACCTTGACGAGGTAAAACGCACCCGTGCCCTGCATCGCGAATCGCGCCGCCGGGTGCCCTATCCGGTGGTGGCGCTGGTCGGATATACCAACGCCGGCAAATCCACGCTGTTTAACCGGCTTACCAATGCCCGGGTCATGGCGCGCGACATGCTGTTTGCGACGCTTGATCCGACCATGCGGTCGCTTACATTGCCGTCCGGGCGCAAAGTCGTAATGTCTGATACGGTCGGTTTCATCTCCGACCTGCCCACCCAGCTGGTGGCCGCCTTCCACGCCACCCTGGAAGAAGTCCTGGAGGCTGACGTCATCGTTCATGTACGCGATATCGCCTCGTCCGACAGCGAGGGGCAGAAACAGGATGTTGAAAAAGTGATGGCCGGGCTTGGCCTCGAGGAAGCAAGGCTTGTCGAGGCATTGAACAAGATGGATCTGCTGGACGGGGATGCCCGCGAGGCCGTCGAAAACCGGATCGCGCGGGAGACGGACGTTGTTGCGCTTTCGGCCCTTTATGGCGCGGGTTGCGACGGGTTGCTCGCGGCGATCGACCAGCGCCTGTCGGAAAATCGCCATCTGGTCGATCTGGACATCGATCTGGCCGATGGCGCGGCGTTGGCCTGGTTGTATAGTCATGGTGAAGTCCTGGAGCGCCGCGACGAGGGGATGGAGGCGCATCTGGTAGTCGCCCTGGACGCCGCCGACGAGGCGCGTTTCCGCAACCAGTTCCAGGGTCGGGATACTTAATCCGAAATGCCCATTACTCCCGATACAGACAAGGTGATCGCGGCCATCCGTGAAGCCGCCGAAGAAGATATCCTGCCGCGTTTTCAGCGACTGGAAAGCCACGAAATATCCGAAAAGAACCCCGGCGAAGTGGTCACGATCGCCGATATTGAGGCCGAACACAGATTAACGCGGCTGCTGTCCGATATCGTTCCCGGGTCGGCCGTCGTTGGCGAGGAAGCGGTTTCGAAGGATCCGAACATCCTGACGCGTTTGCAGGACGACGATCCCGTCTGGCTGATCGATCCCGTCGATGGCACCGCCAATTTCGCCGAGGGCCAGCGGGTTTTCGGGATCATTATCTGTTATCTGGTCAAGGGAATCGCCCGGGCCGGCTGGATTCACGACCCCTGTACCGAAAGAACCGCGGTCGCCATGGCGGGCGAGGGGGCCTGGCTGGATGGCGAGCGCATGAAACCCGCGCCCGCGGCGCCGATTGAACAAATGATCGGCACATTGAATGTCGGCTACTTTCCGGACAGCCGGCGCAAGGCCGTGCGCGAAGCGGGCAGGCGATTCATGAAAACATTCAGCTATCGCTGCGCCGCGCATGACTATTTGGCGCTGGCCGGCGGGGCCAAACATTTCTCGCTCTATAACCGGCTGTGGCCATGGGATCATGCGGCCGGGGTGTTGTTGCTTGCCGAGGCTGGCGGCCATACCGCGCGGCTGGACGGCCAACCCTACCAGGCGACCGGCCGGGAGGAAGGAATATTGTCCGTCAGCGACCCGGAAAGTTGGGAACGGATAAAAAACTTCCTGAATTCGGCCTGAGTCTCATTGAGATTGCGGCGGCGCGTGATTAGGATGCGCGCGCCTTTCCACATAACCACCCCACACCGATTTTCTGGAGGATAAATATTATGTCCAAGGTTGCCTTCATCGGCCTTGGCGTCATGGGATATCACATGGCCGGACATCTGAAGTCCGGCGGCCATGACGTTACCGTCTATAACCGCACCGCCGCAAAGGCCGACGCCTGGGTCAAGCAGCATGGCGGCGCTTCCGCCCCGACGCCCCGCGAGGCCGCCGACGGCTGCGACTACGTGTTCTGCTGCGTCGGCAACGATAACGATCTGCGCGGCGTGGTCCTGGGCGACGACGGCATACTCGCCGGCATGAAGGCCGGCGCCACCCTGGTGGACAACACCACCGCGTCGGCGGACGTGGCGCGCGAACTGTACGAGGAAGCGAAAAGCCGTGGCCTAAAATTCATCGATGCCCCGGTTTCCGGCGGCGAGGCCGGCGCCCAAAACGGCGCGTTGACCGTGATGTGTGGCGGCGACCAGGATGTCTTTGACGCGGCCCAGCCCGTGATCGACTGTTATGCGCGGGCGGTAACCCTGCTCGGCCCCGTCGGATCGGGGCAACTGACCAAGATGGTCAACCAGATTTGCATCGCCGGGCTGATGCAGGGCCTGTCCGAGGCCATGAATTTCGGGTCGAAAGCCGGCCTGGACATGGAAAAGGTACTGGACGTGATTTCCAAGGGCGCGGCCCAATCCTGGCAGATGGAAAACCGCGGCAGCACCATGTGCCGCGGCGAGTTCGAGTTCGGCTTCGCGGTTGACTGGATGCGCAAGGATCTGGCGATTTGTCTGGAGGAAGCCGAAAACAACGGCGCCCGCCTGCCGGCAACCGCGCTGATCGACCAGTTCTATGCCCAGGTCCAGGCCCGCGGCGGTAATCGCTGGGATACCTCCAGCCTGATGCACCTGCTGGCCAACGACTGACGCACCGGCCACTATATTGACGCAGAAAGGCCCGGTCGAAGAAATTCGGCCGGGTTTTTCTATTTGGCGGGAAAGGGGGCAGGGGAAGGCGCGGTTGTCTTGGCCTCTTCCCACAGCCGATCCATCTCCTCCAGAGAAGCGTCCTCCGGCGCGCGGCCGGCCTCACGCAGGCTATTTTCCACATGCCGGAAGCGGTGCTCGAATTTGGCGTTGGTTCGGCGCAGGGCTGCCTCCGGGTCGATATTCAGATGGCGGGCCAGATTGGCGACCGAAAACAGCACGTCACCCAACTCGTCTTCCATGCGGGCTGGATCGGCGCCATTGTCGATTTCCTGACGCAGTTCGCCGATTTCCTCGTCCAGTTTGGCGAATACAGAGAGCGTATCCGGCCAGTCGAAGCCGACACGCGCGGCGCGGCGCGCCAGTTTTACCGCGCGTGTCTGGGCGGGCAGGGTGACCGACACCCCGTCAAGGGCGCTTGCCTCGCGCCCGTCGGTGGCGGCCTTGGCGGCGCGTTCCTCTGCTTTCTGGGCCTCCCATGACACGTTCTGGGCGGCCGTGGATTCCACAGTTTCGCCCGCGAATACATGGGGGTGGCGTCGAACCATCTTGTCGGAGATCGCCTTGGCGACAGCCTCGAAATCGAAAAGTTTATCTTCCTCGGCCATGCGGGCGTGGAAAACCACCTGCAACAAAAGATCGCCAAGTTCATCGCGGAGACCATCCATGTCGTTATGGGCGATGGCCTCGGCAACCTCATAGGCTTCTTCGATCGTGTAGGGCGCGACGCTGGCGAAATCCTGCTCCAGATCCCAGGGACAACCGCCGTCGGGGTCCCGGAGTTTAGCCATGATTTCCAACAGGCGATCAGTTTGTTTGCTCATCGGAATGTCGTTCCATTTTTAGTTACGATTGCCGGGTATAGATTAAACGCTGGCGACCAAATGGAAACAGCAAAGCCATCGACAATGTCCTAAATGGCGTGATACTATCTACTAGTAGACTAATATCCGTGAAACTCGAAAATCGGGGCGCGGCAGCCAGGAAAGGACGAACCGATGGCGACGAACGCATCACAACGCCGCTGGCGCGCCAAGAACCGTTTCACAAAGACCCAGCTTAACGTCATGGCCCGCCGCCTGGTGCATGACGATCTGGATGAAATCGCGCGCGTGTTCCAACTGCGCGGCAAGGCAGAGGCGGTATCGTTCTCGGCATACACCGCCAAGGGACTGATCCAGTACGCCTCCCATAATGCCGAGGCCCAGCGCCTGTTGGCGATATTCGTGAAGTCCTGGTTTCGTGACCGTGATTTGTACGGATGAATTCCGATTACGAAAATGTCGCCGCGTCAACATCACGTTAACTGTTTGAGTCATAAAATAGGATCTGACTTCGAATTTAACTTGGCGGAGATACGCAGGATGGCACGAGGAGCGTCATATAATCTCGATGAACTGATTTGGAAAAACCGTGGCGAGGGACGCAATAGCGGTTGCCCGCGCCTGGCTTCGCTGGTCCGCGACGCACGCGAGAGGGCTGGCCTTGCGCCAGACCAACTCGCCCAGATGCTTGGCGTCGATGCGGCCCGGATTGATGTTTGGGAAACCGGCACCGAGGGAATGAGTCGTAACGATGTTGAGGCGCTCCGCGGTATTTTCCCGAATTCGGATTTTTCGGCGGTCAAGTATCGTCCGACCCCGCATCACGGTGAACTTGCGCATATCCCGCCCGACTGATCCGGATACAGTTTTCGTTTCACAAAAACCGCGCCTGGTTCGAACCGGCGCGGTTTATTGTGTTCGGACAGGTGGGGAAACATGAGGAATGAGACGCTGTATTTGCTTGTCTTAAAAACGCATAATGTATATTATGGAAAATAAAGCGGGATATTCTAAATGTACCTGTCGAAGAATTTCATCTGTAATTATCAATAGTAACGGTCAATCCATCATATGCCGCATTAATGCCGTCAGGCAGATTATCCTCCAGTTCCCTGTAATCCAGCATATGGCTCATATGGGTCAGCCATGCATGATTGGGACGAAGTCTGTCGACCCAGCCGATCACCTTGTCCACATGCGCATGGGTGGGATGCGGTTTGGGGCCCAGGCAGCCGATGATCCATGTATCGACACCCTCCAGCACACCAAAGGCCGTCTCGTCCAATTCCACCACATCGACCGAATAACCGAACTTGCCGATTCTAAGACCCAGCGTGTTGCTAAAACCATGGTCCTGGGTGAAGACGCGGATACCCAGATCGCCAATCCGGAAAGCATCGTGAACCGGCATGGGATCCAGGCAGGGCTTGTAGAAGTAGTTCCGTGATTTCTTTTCATCCAGCGGCGCGAAAACATAGCCGAACCGGGTGTTGATTTGCTCCAGCGTGATTTCGCTGCCATAAGCCGGGATCACCGCCTCCATGGCGACATTGACCCAGCGCAAATCGTCGATTCCGTGGATATGATCGGCATGGGCATGGGTGAAAATCACCGCATCGAGCCGCTCAACACCGGCATCCAATAACTGAGACCGGCAATCCGGCGAGGCGTCCACCAGCACCGTCGTTTCGTCCGACTGGATCAGGATGGAGCTGCGCCGGCGGCGGTTTTTTGGCTCTGTCGGGTCGCAAACGCCCCAGTTATTGCCGATCAGCGGCACCCCGCCCGACGCCCCGGAGCCCAGGACCGTAACCTTGAGATCGCTCATCCAGGCCGTTCCGCCTTGGCGAATATACGGAAGAAATTATCCGTCGTGACGCGCGCCAACTCGTCCATGCCGACCTGCTTCAATTCGGCCAGCATGGCGCCGGTATGGGCAACAAAGGACGGCTCGTTCCTCTTGCCGCGCTTCGGCACGGGCGCCAGATATGGCGCGTCGGTTTCTACTAGTAGACGATCAAGCGGCAGGGCGCGGACCGTCTCGCGAAGTTCCTCGGCCGCCTTGAAGGTGATGATCCCGGAGAGCGAAATATAAAATCCGATTTCCATTGCTTTTTCAGCCATATAGGAAGATGTACTAAAGCAATGAATAAGGCCCGTGAATGGGCCTTTCGCGTATTCCTCGGTAAGGATTTCGACCGTTTCCTTGTCGGCGTCCCGGGTATGGACGATCAGCGGCAACCCGGTTTCGCGCGCCGCGATGATATGGTTGCGGAAACTGGCCAGCTGACGTTCGCGCGAGCTGTGTTCGTAATAATAATCCAGGCCGGTTTCGCCGATTCCCACCACCAGCGGGTCGGCGGCCAGCGCCACCAGCGCCTCGACCGTCGCGGCCTCGCCCTCGCCGTCTGCCTCATGCGGATGGACGCCGGCCGAACACCAGATGTTATCGTAACGCTCGGCAATGGCGCGGACCCGGTCGAAACGGCTGAGATGGGTGCAGATCGTCACCATCGCGCCGACGCCGGCGTCGCGCGCCCGCCCCACGACATTGTCCAGTTCGCCCTCGAAATCCTTGAAATCGAGATGGCAGTGGCTGTCCACCAGAAACATGACGCCCCCTACCCCTCTTCTTCCTCGACGTAACGCGGGAAAATCGGTTCTGGTTTGGGCAATGGCGTTCCTGGTTTCAGGCCCTTACTGCCCATATTGGCAAGCACGCGCTGGTCCGCCTCGACCGCCAACTGGTCGAGGATCGCCGAGGCCGCATCCGGCATGAAGGGCTGTACGATGATGGCGATGCGCCGGATCGTCTCCGCCAGCGCGTAGAGCACGGCCTGCATGCGTTCCGGGTCGGTCTTGCGCAGCGCCCATGGGGCCTGGGCATCGACATAGCGGTTGGCCTCGGCCACGACCTCCCAGATCGCAGTCAGCGCATTGTGGAAGGACTGGACGTCCAGCTCCGCGCGCACGCGATCCAGCGTGGCCGCCGCCTGGTTCAGCAGCGCGTCGTCGCTGGCGTCCTCGCGCCCGGCCGGGTCGGGAACGGCGCCATCGCAATTCTTGGCGACCATCGACAGCACGCGCTGGCACAGATTGCCCAGATCATTGGCCAGATCCCCGTTCAGCCGCCCGATCATGGCCCGGTGCGAGAAATCGCCGTCATTGCCGAAGGGAACCTCGCGCAGCAGGAAATAACGCACGGGATCAAGGCCGTACTGTTCGATCAACGCATTTGGCTCGATGACGTTGCCCAGCGATTTGGATATTTTCTGGCCTTCGTTGGTCCACCAGCCATGGGCGAAGACCCGCTTGGGTGGCTCAAGGCCCGCGCCCATCAGGAAGGCCGGCCAGTAGACCGCATGGAAGCGCAGGATGTCCTTGCCGACCATATGCAGGTCGGCCGGCCAGTAGCGCCGATACATGTCGGACTCGGTGTCGGGATACCCGGCGGCGGTGATATAGTTGGTCAGCGCGTCCAGCCAGACATACATGATATGATCGTCGTCGCCCGGCACCGGGATGCCCCATTTAAAGGTGGTGCGCGAGACCGACAGATCCCTCAGGCCCGATTTCACGAAGCTGATCACCTCGTTGCGGCGAGTTTTCGGCAGGATGAAATCCGGGTTTTTCTCATAGAATTCAAGCAGTCTGTCCTGCCATTTCGACAGATCGAAGAAGTAGCTCGGTTCCTCGACCCATTCCACCGCGGCGCCCGACGCCTTGGCGATCCGCGTGCCGTCGGGCTGCTTTTCAAGCTCCGAGTCCGTATAGAAGGCTTCGTCGCGCACCGCGTACCAACCGGCATAACTGCCCAGATAAATATGGCCGTTGTCGGCCAGTGTCTTCCAGATCGCCTGGACGGAACGCTTATGGCGTTCCTCGGTGGTGCGGATGAAGTCGTCGTTGCTGAACCCCATGGCCGCGGCCAGGTCGCGAAAATTCGTTGACACCTTGTCGGTGAACGCCTTCGGGTCAACCCCCGCGTCATCTGCCGCCTTTTCGACTTTCTGGCCATGCTCGTCGGTGCCAGTCAGGAAATGGACGTCGTAGCCGTCCAGCCGCTTGAAGCGCGCCAGCACGTCGCAGGCCAGCGTCGTATAGGCGTGGCCGATATGGGGCGCGTCGTTCACATAGTAAATCGGCGTCGTAATATAATAGGTCTTGTCACCGGCCATTTAGGCTCTCCGGGTAATCGCTTATATCAATAAGTCGGGATCAGCCGCGCGCGGCCGCTTCCAGCATAAGAAAAACGCTTATCACGACCTGCTTGCGGTCGAGATTGGCACGTTCAGCCTGTGAAAACAGACGGGTCACCTTTTCCCACACCTCAAGCCAGTTCGCAAGACCGCCGCTGGCCCACAGCCGCCGCGCGGTCTCCCCTTCCCCATCGACGATCTCCGGCCTCATCGCACCCCGGGCCTGGCCCAGCAGCATCCCGGCCAGCCAGCGGTCAACCAGCCCGGCCAGCGTCCGGAACGAATTCTCGGCGCCGGCCCGGCCCATTTTGGTTCCCAGGCCATGGACGGCTTTGATATCCAGCCGGTCGAGTTGCGCGAACAGCCCGACCATTTCCCGGTAAAGTTCCAGCCCGCCGGCCTCTGCCAGGGCCAGCGCCTCGCCAATGCTGCCCTGGGCCAGACGCGCCAGGGCCTGGGTGTCCGCCGCCGGCAGGTCCGGCGCATGCCGCGACAGCAGTTCTATGACTGTCGGTTCAGGCAATGGCGACAGGTTCAGATTGCGGCAACGCGAGCGAATGGTGGGTAACAGCCGCCCGGGCGCGTGGGCAACCAGCAGGAACAGCGTTTTGGCCGGTGGTTCCTCCAGCCCCTTCAGTAGCGCGTTGGCGGCGTTGCGGTTCATCTCGTCGGCGGCATCCACGATCACCACGCGCCACTCCCCGGCCGACGTTGTGAGGGACAGGAAAGAGGAAAGGCGCTTTACGTCCTCGACGACGATCTCGCCTCTCAGCTTTTTAGTGCTCGGATTGATCGAGCGCTCGATGGTCAGCATGTCCGGATGCCCGCTGGCGGTGATCTGGCGGCAGACCGGATGCGCGGGATCGGTTTCGAGACTATCGGCGGCGGTATCTTCGCCGAACAGGCCGCCGCCCTGCCCCGCGCCTTGGCTTAAAATGAAACGCGCGACCCTGTAGGCCAGCGTCGCCTTGCCAATGCCGCGCGGGCCCGCAAGCAGCCAGGCATGGGGCATGCGGCCCGAGTTCCAGGACTCCAGCAGCGTCTTCTCGGCCGCTTGATGGCCGGAAATTTCCATTGTCCTGCGCGGGCTGTATGTATCGTCTTCCGCCGTCATGGCGCGGATGGTAACGCCATGCGATCGCGAACGGCAGCGATAATTTGCGCATGGACCCCGTCTTCGCCCCGCGCGGCATCAATAACCACGCACCGGGCCGGCTCCCGCCGGGCGATTTCAAGAAAACCCTGGCGCAAACGTTCGTGGAAAGCGACATCCATGCGCTCGTAACGGTCCTCGCCGCCGCCGCGCCCGGCGGCGCGCTCCAGCCCCGCTTCGACCGGCAGATCCAGAATCAGCGTCAGGTCGGGTTTCAGCGATCCCACGCAGATTCGGTAAAGCTCGGCGATGGCGTCTCTATCGACCCCGTGGCCAAATCCTTGATAAGCCATGGTGGAATCGGCGAACCGGTCCGAAATCACCCAGGCGCCGCGCGCCAGCGCCGGCTGTACCGTATTGACCAGATGGTCCCGGCGCGCCGCGAAATGCAGCAATGTCTCGGTAATTGCGTCCCAGCGGTGTACCTCGCCATCGACCAGCAGCCCGCGGATCTGCTCAGCCCCGGGTGAGCCGCCAGGCTCGCGGGTGAGCAGGACTTCGCCGGCCTCGCTCTCCAGCATGACGGCAAGGCGGCGGGCCTGGGTGGACTTGCCACCCCCCTCCCCGCCTTCCAGCGTTATGAAGCGCCCTGGATGATCCCCCGTCATTGACGCCGTCAGCTGACCAGGCCGTGCAGGAGATAGGAAATCGCCGCTCCGAAATTGCCGAAGAAGCCCCCTTCCCCCACATCCGCGCCCGCATAGAGCGGAACCTCGATATCCTCCATGCCCTTTGCCGACACCACCAGTTTGGCGATCATATCGCCCTTGGCGATCGGAACGGGCACGGCCTCCTGGTGCACCAGCGTTACCTTCATGCCCCTGCGCGCATTGCGCGGCACGGAAACCAGCAGCTTGTCGCGCACAACGACCGGCACTGTTTCGCTGTCGCCCAGCCAGACCGGAACCCGAGCCACGGTTTCGCCGGACTCGAACAGGGAATACTGGCCCCATTCGCGGAATGCCCAGGAAATCAGCCGCGCCGCCTGTTCACTACGTTCGCGCGTGGAACCCATGCCATGTGCCACAATGATGATCCGGCGGTCGTCGCGTATAGCCGATCCAACCAACCCGTAGCCCGATTCCTCGGTATGGCCCGTTTTCAGGCCGTCAGCCCCGATGTTCTTGTAAAGAAGCGGGTTGCGGTTGGGCTGTTTGATCTTGCTGTAGGTGAATTCCTTTTCAGCGTAATAATGGTAATAATCCGGGAAATTACGGATTGTCGCGGTCGCCAGAACCGCCAGATCCCGCACTGTCGTGTAGTGGTCTTCCGCCGGCCAGCCGCTGGCGTTGCGGAAATTCGTATTGTTCATTCCCAGCGATCTTGCCTTCTCGGTCATTTCCAGGGCGAAGGCTTCCTCGGTGCCGGCCAGTCCCTCGGCGACCACGATCGTGGCGTCGTTGCCGGATTGCACGACAATGCCACGGATCAGGTCCTCGACCTTGGCCGTCTTGCCGACCTCGACCCACATTTTAGAACCGCCCATCTTCCAGGCTTTTTCGCTAACCGCGAGTTCGCTTTCCAGCGACAGCCGGCCATCCTTCAGTCGTTCGAATAAAAGGTCGATCGTCATCATCTTGGTCATCGAGGCCGGACCGACGATTTCGTCGGCATTTTTGGCGTAGAGCACATTGCCGGTATCGTAGTCGATCACAATCGCCTGTTTGGCGGTGGTTTCGAGCGCCAGGGCCGCCCCGGTCAGGTTTATGCTGGCGAACGCGATCACGATCATAAAACGGATCCGTAAAGATAGATATTTCATCATGCTATCCGTATTTTCTAACTTGATTGTTCATGGTCAGTCGACGACAATTCGAGCTTCCGGATAGCCAAGCGCGACAACCCGTTCCAACGCAATGTCAGCGTCCTCGACTGTCTGCAGCGGCCCCAGCCTCACCCGGAAGAAGGGCTGATTGGTAACGTAGACCTGGGATACGTTGACCGGGTGTCCCAGACTAGTCAACCGCGCCCGCAGGCGGTTGGCGTTGACGTATTCCCGAAAGGCACCGGCCTGGATGAATATGGTCGGTCGATTTTTTACAGGTTGCACCTCGACCTTTTCGCGCGTCGGCAAGGCCGCGACGTCGATCTTCTCGGGGCTCGCGGCGGCCGGTGTAGCCACCGGCGCGGATGCTGAGTGAGTAACCGGGCCTGGGCCTTTGGCGGCAACGACCGTCATTGCGCCGTAGGGTGGGGGCGCCGCTGGCGGCTGGTTGCCTGCCGCTGCCACCTGGGTGGCGCTCGCTTGCTGTTGTGGCGCCGGTTGTGGAAACTTCGCCGTCTCGGGCGCCGGCATGGCGACAGCGACGCCTTCCACCGGGGCCAACGTTTCGACACTCACCGGAATACTGGGCGAGGCTTTCGGCGGCGGCGACCCGAATGCCATCAGGTCCTTCCCGGACGCGCCGGCATCCAGGGCCGCGCGCCGGCTTTCCTCGGGTAGCAGGCGAACATGCACCATCGCGGTGCCTTTGTTGGTCATGCCCAGTAACTCGGCGGCGCGTTTCGACATATCGATAATACGTCCGCGCACGAAGGGGCCGCGGTCGTTGATGCGGACAATAAGACTGCGGCCGTTTTCCAGATTGGTGACGCGCACAACGCTGGGCAAGGGCAGGGTTTTGTGCGCGGCGCCGATCAGATTCATGTCGAAAATTTCGCCGTTCGCGGTCTTCTTGCCATGGAAGTTCGGGCCATACCATGAGGCGATGCCGCTCTCTTCGTAGGCAAGATCGACCTTCGGGTAATACCACTTCCCTTCCACCTGATAGGCCTTGCCGACCTTGAAGTTTCCCGGATCGAAGGGTTTGGAGTACGGCGGCGGCGGCGGCGAGCCAGGGATGAGATTTGCCGGGTCGCCGGCGGCTGTTCCAGCGGTCGATTTATCGGTCTCGCAAGCGGCGAGCAGTATCGCCGCCATGGCCATGGCCAGCCACGGAAATGCACGCCGCACCGATATTATCCATCCGTTCATTGCGGGATCATCACCGTATTCTTGCCACTGATTCTGTCGGCGAGATAACCAACCGTCAAAGCGAAAAAGTCCGACCGGTTCCATTTCAGAATCGCCCTGAAGTTTTCATAAACGATAAATGCCGCACCGCCCTCGCCTTCGGGCGTGATGATTGAGGCCTGAATATCCACCCGCGGCAAATCGCGGCCGTCGCTCCTTCGAACCCCGAGGCGCTGCCATTCAGCCAGTGATTTCCTGACTTTGTGCCCGACCATGCTCGCATGGAAAGAGTCCGGCAGTTTGACCGGACGGCCCCATGTTCTGCCCGTCACCCATCCGTTGGCGCGCAACAGATTGGCGGCGGAGGCGAATATGTCGGCCTGGGTCGTCCAGATATCCTTGCGCCCGTCGTCATTATTGTCGACCGCGGCGCGCAGGAAGCTGGACGGCATGAACTGGCATTGCCCCATGGCTCCGGCCCAGGACCCCATCATATCGTCGGCGGCAATATGGCCCTGGTCGATGATCTTCAGCGCATTGAACAGCTCCTTGCGGAAATAGCTGCTGCGACGCCCGTCATGTGCCAGCGTCGCCAGTGCGGGGATGACTTTGAACCCGCCGGTCAATCGGCCAAAATCTGTCTCGACGCCCCATAATGCTACAATAAACTGCGGCGGCACGCCGTACTGCGCGGATACGGAATCGAGCAATGCGCGGTGTTTCGCCAGTCCTTTTTTACCCTTCTCGATTCGTTCGTTGGAACCTACTCCGGACAGATACTGACGAAATGTCATCGAGAATTCAGGCTGTTTGCGGTCCAGTTCGATAACCCGGGGGATCAATTTAATATCGGTCAGCGCATCGTCCAGGGTGGTGGGCGAAATGCCCTTGGCCAGCGCATCGGCCTTCAATTGTTCCAGCCATTGCGGGAAAGGTTCGGCCGGCGCGGAGGGCTCGGTCTCCGGCGAATGAGCGCGGACGGGGGCCGCGCCGTTGGCCAGAACGGCGACAATGGCCAGCGGGATCAACGGGATCAACAGGTATCGGGACATACGTCGCCCTTGTGCTATCAGGGAATCAATACCAGACTTTGTGCCATAGCGCTGGATTACTGGCAATATCTTCCGTGTTGGGAATAGCTCTCTGTTGCACGAAAACTGTGGTTCAATGATGGCGATAGCGGGCGAATTTAGAGACAGCAAACCGGTGGACGCGCGCGTGGCCAGGCTTTAGATATGTGCCCGGTCAGTAAATGGATGGGTGGCCGAGCGGTTGAAGGCACCGGTCTTGAAAACCGGCAGGCGTTTGCGCGTCTCGTGGGTTCGAATCCCACCCCATCCGCCACTCTGCGCCTATACGCGGGGAGGCCGGCTGCAACGAAACCGATAAATATCACGGGGAGGAGGCCCGAATATCATGGACGATAATGCAAAGAAAACGGCGCTGAGGATGATTCCATACGGGATTTATGTACTGACCGCCGAGGATTCCGACGGCCAGGTCGGGTCGGCCACGGTGAACTGGGTTACCCAGACATCCTTCGCGCCGCCGATGGTGGTGGTCGGGGTCAAGGCTGATTCCGGGGCCTATGCGATTCTCAAGTCCTCCGGCCATTTCGCGCTCAACATGCTGGGCAAGGGGCAGCAGGGTCTGGCCTTCGCCTTCTTCAAGCCCGCCGAGCGCGATGGTCATACGATCAGCGGCGAGCCCTTCCGTTCCGGCAGTTCCGGCGCCCCGATCCTGCTCAACGCCCAGGCCAGCGTTGAATGCAAGGTGGTGGAGATCGTCGAGAAGGGCGACCACCATATCGTCATTGGCGAGGTGATCGACGCCGCCATCACCCATGAACCGAAGAAGCGTCCCGACGAGGAAATCCTCGAGATGAAGGATCTCGGTGACAACGTCTTCTACGGCGGCTAACCGCCGATGACCGGCGAGCAGGGCGAAAACGGCGCCCCGCCCCTGCAAAGCGAGGGCGAGTCAAATCGCTCGCCGAAACGCCGCGAATGGTCGGCGCGCAATATCGATGAGAGAACGCGGGCGATCCTTGACGAGGATTCCCGTTATTTTTTGCATCAGTCGGTTTCGACGCCCTGCCTGAATGCCATCGCCCGCGCCGAGGGCATCTGGATAGAGGATGTCCAGGGCCGCCGCTACATGGATTTCCACGGCAACAATGTCCATCATATCGGTTACGGGCATCCCCGGCTGAAGGCGGCCATTGCGGCGCAGATGGACGCCCTGCCCTTCGCGCCCCGGCGTTTTGCCTGTGAGCCCGCGACGGCCCTGGCGCGTAAGCTGGCGGAAATCGCCCCGGGAAATCTCGAAAAGGTGCTGTTCGCGACCGGCGGGTCGGACGCGGTGGAAATCGCCCTGAAGATCGCGCGCGCCGCGACCGGGCGGTTCAAGACCATATCCTTCTGGGATTCGTTCCATGGCGCCGGTTTCGGAGCCGCCAGCATCGGCGGCGAACAGATGTTCCGTTCGGGGCCAATCGGGCCGCTGTTGCCGGGCGCGGAACATGTGCCGCCCTTCGACTGCTACCGCAATCCCTTCGGTTATTCCCATACCGGGCGCGAACCGCATGGCGACGAATGCGGTAGAGTTTGCGCGAACATGGTGCGCTATATCCTTGAACGTGAAGGCGATATAGCGGCCGTCATCGCCGAACCGAACCGCGCCGTGCCCTACATTCCGCCGCCCGGTTTCTGGGCCGAAATCCGCCGCGCCTGCGACGATCACGGGGCGCTGCTGATCTTCGACGAGATTCCCACCGGGTTGGGCAAGACCGGCCGCATGTTCGCCTGCGACCATGACGAGGTAGTCCCCGATATCCTGGTGTTGGGCAAGGCGCTGGGCGGTGGCATCCTGCCGATCGCCGCGACCCTGTGTCGGCCGGAACTGGATGTCGCAGGCGACTGGGCCTTCGGCCATTACACCCACGAGAAGAACCCGGTGACAACCCGCGCCGCGCTGACCACGATTGAGATCATCGAGGACGAGGGACTGGTTGAGAACGCGGCGACCATGGGCGTGCACGCGCTCAACCGGCTGTTCGAACTGATGGATCGCCACCCGGCGATCGGTGACGCGCGCGGCCGGGGATTGCTGATGGGCGTGGAGCTGGTCGCCGACCGCGACAGCCGCGAGCCCGACGCGGCGCTGGCCGAGGACATCCTCTACCGCGCCCTGGACCGGGGCCTGAGTATCAAGATCACCATGGGCAACGTGCTGACATTGACCCCGCCGCTGACCATATCGCGCGATCAAATGGACGCGGCGATCGATATTCTCGATGCCTGCCTCGCCGAGGCCGCCGCCTGACTTCGTGGCGTTTATTTCGCGGGCGGATGCACGGTGGTCGCCTGCAACCCCTTTTCGCCCTGGGTGGCGGCAAAACGGACCGGCTTCCCCTCCGTCAACTCGTCGAACTTGTCGTCGACGACGCTGTTGCGGTGGAAGTAGATATCGCCCCTGTCCGGTGTCTCGATGAAACCATGATCCTGGAACAGCCGCGCGACGATCCCCTGTGGCGGCGACTCGTGGGTTTTTACCTGTCCGTTTTTCTCCCTTGCGTAATCCTCGAGCTGGCGGGTCATGGCGTTGAAGGCGTCGCGCAACGCAACATAAACATCCTCATGTGAATGATGGTGGCGCTTTTCGGTATTGACCACCAGCTCTGCGCCCGGCACCGTAACATCGACGATCACCACATAGAGCTTGCCCTTCCGTGGGCGTTTGTGCGGGGCTTCGATCACCACTCGGCAAGAAGTTATTCGGTCATGATATTGTTCAAGTTTCTGTGCTTTTTCCTTGATGCGGGCCTCAAGAGCCGATGAACTATCCATGCCTCTAAAGGCAATCTGTACAGGTATCTGCATAATTTCCCTCGAGAAATAGTTTGCTGATTGTCTGCCGGATTCATTGTCCCGCCGGGGACGGTGGCCCGTCGTTGATCTAGCGCAATTCCAATGCGCCGCCCGGGGTATAAAAGATTCTACTAGACGGCGGGTGCGGTGGCATGGACTATTAGGCAGCGATTGCTTCAATCAAGGGGAAGTTATGGGTAATCCAGCCACTATTTTAATCATGGGTGCAGGATCTGACGATGATCGTGCCGCCACGCTGGAAGCAGCGGGCTATCGAAGTGCGAGCGAACCCGCCGGGGCGGATATTCTCGCCGCCATCGAAAAGCATCGGCCGGGTGTTGCGCTGGTCAGCATTTCAGGCCCCGGGGGACTGGACCTGATTCGTGCCGTCAAGGCGAATGGCGAGGCACAGCGTGTTCCCCTCGCCGCGATCGACATCGGCAACGCGCCGGGTATGCTCGCCGATTGCCGCAAGGCCGGGGCCGACGACGTATTCGAGGACGACACCGACGGGCGCGAACTGGTCGCGCGGATGCAGGCCCTGACCCGGCTGGGAGGCATGGAGGCCGAACTGGTTCGACGTTCGGCCACGGCCGCCGAATTCGGTATCCAGGTCGGCACGAACATCGCCCGCCCGCCCGAGGAAACCGGCGGCCATTTGCTTGTGGTCGGATCGGAGGAAGGCGAGATTGAAACCCTCTGCCCGCTGTTGCCCAAATCCGATATCGATTTTTCCACCGAGCCCGATCCCTACAGGGCGCGCTCGCGTATCGAAGGCAGCGAGCATGAATCCTTCGATGGCGCGCTGGTTTACGTGCGTGATGAGGAAATGCGCGAGAAGTGCGATTACTTTTGCCGTGCGGTGCGCAACGACCGGCGTTTATACGATTTGCCCCTGTTCCTGGTGACCGAGCATGGCGCTTTTCCCGATCACGGCAGCGCCTATGACGAAGGCGCGAATGTGGTGGCGGAGACGCCGGTGGATTGCGATTTCCTCGACGCTCATCTGCATTTGCTGTTGCGCGGCCGCGACCGCCGCCGTGCGCTGGGACGGCGCATAGCGGCCACCCTGGCGCCGAAGACAGCCGACGAACTCGGCAGTATTTATTCCGCCGAATTCATCCGCGCTCATCTCGATAAGCTTAGCAAGGACACCACCAGCCACAACTCCGTTTCGTCCGCGATTCTGTTTTTCGTGCCGACCATTGGCGAGGTCGCGGCGCTCTACGGCATGGAAGAAGCGGCCCTGCTTCGCCAGCAGTTGGCCAGTTGGCTTGCGGCGCTGGTGCGGGTGGAAGACACTATTGGCAGGACCGGCGCCGACGAATTCGTCGCCCTGATGCCCGACACCGGTCTGGTGGACGCCGAACTGGTACGCAAGCGCGTCGTCGGCGTTCTGCATCAGTCGGAATTCCGATTGACCGACAATGTTCCCGTCGGGATCGAGGTCTATGTTCAGTCCGGCCTCACCGAGTTGGAGGAAAATGACAGTCTGGAAGACATGATATCGCGGGCCAGCGACCTCTTGGAATAACTGCCGGTAAACGTAATTTGATCGGTCGGGGTTAGAACTGCCGACGGTGACGTGTTACAAGAGCGGCATGATTATTGACGTATTCTCCGACCCGATTTGTCCCTGGTGCTTTATCGGCAAGCGCCGGATGGAAAAGGCGCTTGAGTTGAACGGCCTGACAGGTCGCGTCACCGTGCGCTGGCGCGCCTTCCAGCTCAATCCCGGCATGCCGCCGGAAGGCATGGATCGCGCCGAGTATCTGGCGCTCAAGTTCGGCGGCGGAGAACGCGCCACGGAAATATACAATATGGTCGCCGAGGCGGGAAAAGGCGTCGGTATCCCCTTCGAGTTCGACCGCATCGAACGGACCCCCAACACCATCAAGGCGCACCGCCTGATCCGTTTCGCCGGTCGTTCTGGCCTGGACGGCGCGGTGGCGGAGACGCTTTTTCAGCGTTATTTTCTGGAAGGACAGGATATTGGCGAGGACGACGTGCTGTGCGAAATCGCTGGCGCCTGTGGACTGGACCGGGAAGCGGCTCGCGCCTGGCTGGCGGGCAACGAGGAAGACGAGGACGTTCGCAAGGAACATGATTTCGCGGTGTCGATGAACATCGACGGTGTTCCCTGTTTCATCGTCGAGAGTCGCTATGCCGTCGTCGGCGCGCAGGAGCCGGAAGCCTTCGGTCCGGTCTTCGATCTGGTGCGCGAGGAAGAACGCCAGGCCGCGGGGCCGTAATCAGGTTTCCGCCAATTCAGCCAATTCACCCATCAACTGGCGCACGCCGCGCACGCGAACCCTCGCGTCGTCCCAGCCCCTCATGAAGACCAGTTTCTGATCTGGGCGCAGCTTGACCGTTCCGGCCTGTTTCTGGATATAGGCCACCAGTTTTTCGGGAGTGGCGAAACGGTTTTCATATAGCGTCAGCAGGGCGCCCTTGGGGCCGGCATCCACTTTTTCCACGCCAGCGCGGCGACAAAGTTGTTTTATGCCAATCACTTGCAGAAGGTTTTCAACGGCATCTGGTATGGGGCCGAACCGATCGATCAATTCCGCCGCAAACCCTTCGATCTCCTCGGGTTCTACCAGATACGCCAACCGCCGGTATAGCCCCAGCCGCACCGGCAGGTCGGACACGTAATCGTCGGGGATAAGGATCGGCATGCTCAGCGAAATCTGCGGCGTCCAGCTTTCCACCGGCGCTTCCGCCTGCTCGGCGCTGGCCGCGGCAACCGCTTCCTGCAGCAGGTGCTGATACAGCTCCACGCCGATATCGCGAATATGGCCGGATTGTTCATCGCCCAGCAGATTGCCGGCGCCCCGAATGTCGAGATCGTGGCTGGCCAGTGAGAAACCGGCGCCGAGCGTATCAAGGGTCTGCATGACCTCCAGCCGTTTCTGGGCGGCCGGTGTCAGCTCCTGGCCCGGCGGCAGCGTCAGATAGGCATAAGCCCTGGTTTTCGAGCGCCCGATGCGGCCGCGGATCTGATAGAGCTGCGAGAGGCCGAAACGATCAGCGCGGTGGACGATCATGGTATTGGCCTCGGGAATATCCAGGCCGGACTCGATGATATTGGTGCTCAGCAATATGTCGAAGCGCCCTTCCAGGAAACCGGTCATGACTTCCTCCAGGTCGCCCGGCGTCATCCTGCCGTGGGCCAGCGCGACTTTTGCCTCGGGCACCAGGGTTTTCAGTCGGTCATGCACGCGCGCCAGGTCGGCGATGCGTGGGCAGACATAGAAGGTCCGCCCTCCCCTGAACTGCTCGCGCAGGATGGCCTCGCGAACGATCACCGGGTCGTAGGGCAGCACGAATGTGCGCACGGCCAGCCGGTCCACCGGCGCCGTCGCGATAATGCTCATCTCGCGCACCCCGGCCAGCGCCATCTGCAAGGTGCGCGGGATCGGCGTCGCGGTCAGGGTCAATACATGGACCTCCGCGCGGATCTGCTTCAACCGTTCCTTCTGGGCGACGCCGAAATGCTGTTCCTCGTCGATAATCAGCAGGCCCAGATTGACGATTTCCATGCCCTTGGCGAGCAACGAATGGGTCCCGATGACGATGTCGATATCGCCCCTGACGAGGCCGGCCTTCGTGGCCGTGGCGTCCTTAGCGCTGACCATGCGTGACAATTGACCGATCCTGACCGGCAGGCCGGCGAAGCGCTTTTTGAAATTCTCGTAATGCTGCCGCGCCAGCAGCGTTGTGGGCACGACAAGCGCCACCTGGTAACCCTGCATGGCGGCGATGAAGGCCGCGCGCAGGGCGACCTCGGTCTTGCCAAACCCGACATCGCCACAAATCAGCCGATCCATCGGGCGGCCTGACGCCAGGTCTTTCAGCACGTCCTCGATCGCGCGCTGCTGGTCGTCGGTTTCCGTCCATTCGAAGAGCGCGGCGAATTCGTCATAGGCGCCTTCGGGCGTATTGAGCGTAACGCCCTTGCGCAGCTGCCGCTCGGCCGCGACCTTCAGCAACTCGATGGCGATATCGCGAATGCGCTCCTTGGCTTTGGCCTTGCGCGCCTGCCAGGCATGCCCGCCCAGCCTGTCGAGCTGAACCTCGGAATCCTCCGATCCATAGCGCGACAGTACGTCCAGGTTCTCGACCGGCAGAAAAAGCTTGTCGTCTCCATGATAGATCAGCCGCAGGCAGTCATGGGGCGCCCGTTCGACGGTCAGGGTTTCCAGCCCGTCATAGCGCCCGATGCCATGATCCGCATGGACCACGAAATCGCCTTCGGTCAGGGTGGAGTATTCGGCGATGAAGTTTTCCGGGCGCCGGCGGCGGCGTCCGGGACGCGACAGCCGGTCACCCAGTATGTCCTGCTCGCTGTAAACAGTGGCCGACTCGACCGAGAAACCACTCTCCAGTTCGACCACGGCCATGCCCACGGCGCCGCGGGGCAGCGCCACGGCCTCGCGCCAGTCGCCCACATTGACGATCGGCGAGACCCCATGCTCGCCCAGCAGGGTGGACAAACGATCACGTGAGCCCACGCTGTAGGCGGCAATCAGGACATTCCGCCCCGCGGATTCCGCCGCCAGCCTTTCATGCACCGCATCGAATAGCTGGATATCGGGATTGGCGCGCGCCTCGGTGAAATCGCGAGCCCGCCGTCCGCCGGCATCGACGATGCCCGGCTGATCATCCGGCAAGGCGAAGGGCGCGAAGGCGACCACGGGCCGCGATTCCAGCGCCCCGTGCCATTCATCGGCGGTCAGGAACATACTGTCGGGCGGTACCGGTTTGTAGACATCGGCCGTTGTCGCCGCATTCTGCGCATCCCGTTGGGTCGAGGGAAGCATGGTGCGCCGCGCCTCGTAATATTCCGCGATCAGATCCAGGCGGGCCGCCACGGCCTCCTCCACCTGATGGTCGAGCGTTATCGCGGCGCCTGGCAGATAATCGAACAATGTCTCCAGATGGTCATGGAACAAGGGCAGCCAATGCTCCATGCCCACATGGCGCTGTCCCGCGCTGACCGCCTCATACAGGGGATCGGGCTCGGTCGCGGCGCCAAACGTTTCGCGGTATCCGTGGCGAAATTTCTGGATGCTTTCTTCCGACAAAGGAGTCTCGCTGACCGCCCGCAATGTGAAACTGTCCTCGTTGCCGGTCGTGCGCTGGGTCATGGCGTCGAAACGGCGTACCGTTTCCAGCTCGTCGCCGAAAAAATCGAGCCGCAGCGGTTCTTCCTCGCCCGGTGGGAAGAGGTCGATGATGCCGCCGCGGATTGCGTATTCGCCAGGCTCGCGCACGGTGCCGGCGCGGTGATAGCCATTGTGGGTCAGGAAATCGTTCAGCCGGCGCTGGCTGACGCTCTCGCCGACACGCACCGACAACGTGGCCTCGGCAAGCAACCCACGCGGTGGCAATCGCTGCAATATCGCACTGACGGTGGTCAGGACCACGGGGTTGTTCTCCCCGCCCCCCGCCAATCGCGCCAGCGCGTCCAGCCGCGCCGCCACGATCTGGGCATTGGGCGAGACGCGGTCATAGGGCAGGCAATCCCAGGCCGGCACCGAATATACCGGCAGGCCGGGATCGGCGAACCGCAGCATCGCCTCCATGCGCGCCATGCGCAGATCGTCGCGCGCGATATGCAGGATCGGGCGCTTGACCGAGGTCGTCCGGGCCCCCGCGATGAGAACCGCGTCGAGCCCGTCGGGGACGCTGCCACATTCAGTGCGCCCCGGCATTCCAAAATGTTTATTAAGTTCTATCAATGCATTAAACGGTAAATTTAAAGTCCAAAAGAAGCTTCATGACATCGTGATTCAGCGCCGACGGCGGTTCTTCGCGCCCGGCCATCCAGTCATAAAGATCATTGTCGCCATATTCCAGCAGTGCCTCGTAGAGTTCCACCTGCCGGGCGGAAAATGCCGGCAGATTACGCTCGGCGAATCGGCCCAACAGCAAATCCATCTCGCGCGTGCCGCGATGCCAGCTGCGAAACAGCAGCCGCTTGCGCGTCGTATCCAGCGATTTGTCGGGGTTCGTCATGATGGGCCTGCATATAGAACGACCGTGGCCCTACGTAAATCCCGAACGAGAGGAATGCACTGGTTGTTTGCCGGCGCCCATCGGTTACAATCCGCTCACCGAAACCCGCCGGATGAATCCATTGCGCCCGCAAATCCTGTTCCCGCTGTTTGCCGCCATCACCGGATTACCGGGAATTGGGCCGCGCAATGCCAAGCTCGTCGAGAGCCTGGCGGGGCCGCATCTGGTCGACCTGCTATGGCATCTGCCGCGTGAGATCGTCGACCGCCGTTTTTCGCCGAAGATCACCGAGGCGCCCGAGGGCCGCGTGGTTACACTGACGGTCGACGTGGAAACCCATTTCCCGTCCCATGACAAACGCAAGCCCTACAAGGTGCGCTGTTCGGACGACAGCGGATTCCTGACGCTCGTCTTCTTCCATGCCAGGGCCGAGTATCTGCAGCGCCTTCTGCCGGCCGGCGAGACACGGGTCGTCAGCGGGCGAGTCGAACATTTCGCCGGGGAAATCCAGATGGCCCACCCGGACCACGTCGTGCCCGTCGAGGAAGCCGACGCCATCCGTCGGGTGGAGCCGGTCTATCCCATGACGGCGGGACTGGGCTCTAAGGTGCTCGGCAAGGCGATCGCGGCGGCGCTGGCGAAGGCCGGGGACCTTCCCGAATGGCTGGACCCGGCGTTCCGCGAAAAACGCCAATGGGCGAGTTGGCTGGAATCCCTGCGCGCCGCCCATGCGCCGGAGAGCGAAGGCGCGCTGTCGCCCCTGACCACGGCGCGCGAAAGGCTGGCCTATGACGAGTTGCTGGCCAACCAACTGGCCCTGGCGCTGATCCGGGCCACCCAGCGCAAACTGCCAGGCCGGACCGTCGCCGGCGACGGCAGTCTCCGGGAAAAGGTGACCGCCGCCCTGCCCTTCTCCCTGACGGCATCGCAAGAGGTGGCGCTGGGCGAGATCCATGCCGATATGAACGCGCCCTCGCGCATGCTGCGGCTGCTGCAGGGCGATGTCGGCAGCGGCAAGACGATTGTAGCGCTGCTGGCGATGCTGAACGCGGTGGAAGCCGGCGGTCAGGCGGCCCTGATGGCCCCGACCGAACTGCTGGCGCGCCAGCACTACGCCTCCATCGAGCCGCTGGCGCGCGCGGCGGGCGTGGAGATTGCGGTTCTCACCGGGCGTGACAAGGCGGCCGAACGCCGCCGAACGCTGGAAGGACTGGCGGATGGCTCCATAAAAATCGCCCTGGGCACTCATGCCCTGTTTCAGGAATCCGTGGTATTTCAGGATTTGATGATGGCGGTAATCGACGAGCAACATCGCTTCGGGGTGCATCAGCGGCTCGACCTGGCGGCCAAGGGGCGCGGCGTGGACATGCTGGTGATGACGGCGACGCCGATCCCGCGGACCTTGATGCTGACCGCCTATGGCGACCTGGAAAATTCGCGCCTGACCGAAAAACCCGCGGGCCGGCAGCCCATCGACACCCGCATTGTGCCGCTGGCCCGCCTCGAGGAAACGGTGGAGGGCGTCGGCCGCGCCATGGCCAAGGGCGCTCGGGCTTACTGGGTCTGCCCGCTGGTATCGGAATCGGAAGTCACCGACATGGCCGCCGCCGAGGCCCGGTATGCGGAACTGGCCGCCCGCTTCGGCGACCGCGTGGCGCTGGTGCATGGCCAGATGAAGCCCGCCGACAAGGATGCCGCCATGCAGCGTTTCGCCGAGGGCGCGGCGCAGATTCTGGTGGCCACGACGGTGATAGAGGTCGGCATCGACGTGCCCGAGGCGTCGATCATGGTGGTCGAACATGCCGAGCGTTTCGGCCTGGCGCAGCTGCATCAGTTGCGCGGGCGCATCGGGCGCGGCGCGGCGGCGTCCACCTGCCTGCTGCTTTACGGTCAGCCGCTTACCGAAACCGCCCGGGCGCGGCTGGAGATCATGCGTCAGACCGACGACGGTTTCGAGATCGCGGAAAAAGACCTGGAACTGCGGGGCGCCGGGGAACTGCTTGGCGTGCGCCAGAGCGGCATGCCGGAATTCCGGCTGGCCGATATATCGGTGCATGGGGAGTTGCTGGCGGTCGCCAGGGACGATGCGAAACTGATCCTGTCCCGCGACCCCGAACTGAAAAGCGAACGCGGCCAGGCCTTGAAAACCCTGCTCTATCTGTTCGAGCGGGACGCCGCCGTGCTTACTCTTCGTTCGGGTTAGGCTTTGTGTCGCTCGGATTTACGCAATTGATCGCAAGAACGATCAATCACGATCCGTTTTTCCTGCCGCGCTTTCCTGCCAGCGCTCTTCCCAGGTTTCGCGCGACCCGGTGACGGGCGCGCCCTTGAGCGTGGCGGAGCGGCGGTCGGGCGGCGTTACGATGCCGCCGGAAATCACCATCTTGATGGCCTCCTCCACCGACATATCCAGCAGGATCATGTCATCCTTGGGCACGAACAGCAGGAATCCGGAGGTCGGGTTCGGCGTTGTCGGCAGGAAGATGTTGATCAAGTCGTCGGAAATCAGGTTCTGCACCTCGCCCTCGGTGCGCCCGGTGATGAAGCCGACCGCCCAGATTCCGCGCCGCGGATATTCCACCAGGACCGCCTGGCGAAAGGCGCTGGATTGTTGCCGCAGGACGGTCTCGAGGATCTGTTTACTGGCGCCATAGACGCTGCGGATGACCGGCATGCGGTTCAGCAGATTTTCGCTGAACCGGATTACGAAGCGTCCCAGCAACCCCGCGGTCATCGCGCCCACCAGGGTAATGAAAACGATCAGCACGACCAGGCCGAGACCGGGGATGCCGATCTCATACCCCAGATATTCCTTGAGGTAGACGTCGGGATTATAGCGCAGCGGGATCAGGGGCACGATGCGGCTGTCGACGAACTCGATCAGCCAGGAGGCCAGCGCGAAGGTTATCGCCAGAGGCGCCGTCACCAGGATACCCGCCAGGAAATAGGCGCGCAGGCGGCCGCTAAAACTCAGCGCCTTCTTTCGCTTTTCCTCGTGATCGTCGGAATCGGCATCGCTCGGGCCCGGGCTGGCTAGTCCGGGGGAATCCGTCAACTTGTCGTCGTCCTTGTCGTCGGCCACGCAAACCCTCATCAATCGTTGGAGCCTGGATACGGCCCGTGCGGGCTTCATATATAGGAGCGCGACGGCAATTGCCAAGAAAACTGGGGATTAAATCTCGAAAAAAGCCAGCATTTCGCGCAATGTTTCGCCCGAAGCCTCCTCGGGAAGGAAATGCCCGCAATACAGGGCGCCGCCCCGGATGTCATCGGCCTTGGCGCGCCAGGTTTCCATGACGTCATAGCATTTATGCATCAATCCCTTGGCGCCCCACAGCACCAGCAGCGGACAGGCGACACGGCTGTCGAAATCGGCCTCGTCATGTTCCAGGTCTATGGTGATTGCGGCGCGGTAATCCTCGCAACTGGCGTGGATGGTGGCCGGGTCGCTGAAACAGCGGCGGTATTCGGCCATGGCCTCTTCCTCGAACGCCTCCATGCCGGCGCTCCAATGGCCCAGCTTGCGCTCGATATAATAGCGCGGGTCGGAACCGATCAGCCGTTCGGGCAAATCGTAGGGCTGGGCGAGGAACAGCCAGTGATAATAACCGTAGGCGACGTCCTTGCCCAGATTGGCGAAGATCGTATGGGTCGGCACGATATCCATGACACAGGCGCGCTGGATGCGGTCGGCATGATCCAGACACATGCGGTGGGTCACCCGCCCTCCCCTGTCATGGCCGGCGACCTGGAAGCCGTCGAAACCCAGCGCGGTCATGACATTCACCTGGTCCTGGGCCATGCGCCGCTTGCTGTAGTTTTCGTGGGCCTCATCGCCGGCCGGCTTGCCGCTGTCGCCATAGCCGCGCAAATCGGTGACCACCACGGTAAAACGCTCGGCCAGCGCCGGCGCCACCTTGCGCCACATCACATGGGACTGCGGGTAGCCGTGCAGCAGCAACAGCGGCGGCCCCTCGCCGCCCACCAGTGTATTGATCTCCACCTCGCCCGCATCGACGCGGCGGCGCTCGAAGCCCTCGAACATGCTTGTCCTCCCGTTTCGCAATAAAAGCCAAATCCTACCATGCGCGCGGGGGCAAAATACAGCCATTGACCCGGCGCGCCGCCATCCCTATGTTCTGGCCTCGCCGGGCCCAAGGCCCGGCCCCGCATATCGGGGGCGCGTAGCTCAGTTGGTAGAGCAGCTGACTTTTAATCAGCGGGTCACAGGTTCGAATCCTGTCGCGCTCACCAATTTTTTCAATAGGTTGGCCCTCCTCGCTTCTTTTTTCAGGGTTGCTATGGCAACCACATAGCAACCACGTGACATGTTGCGTAGGCAACTGCGGGTGCTGTCAGTAATGCGAACCTGTCTTGAAAGTGCTCGAGATCAGGGGCCTCAAGACGCTAGAGCAATATCCGATCGGATCGAACCGGTTCGGTTCAATTCGATCGGATGATGTTCTAGTCGACGCCGCTCTGTCAAAGCGGCAGAGCGGTTTTGCTTGAAGCTGTTGCGGCAGTTGAGATGGCGGCCCTGATTGAAATGATCGTGGATCAATGCGTGAACGGAAGCAAGTTTCCGCATGTTCTCAATGTTCTTGAACCTGTCCAACGCGCCTTCTCGCCGTGCCTTCTGCGGCTGTTTTGGTCGCATCTGTTCCGACCCGCGCTATTCTATCGACGGCAGTTTAGTTAAATTGTTATCGATACTCCTTTCGAAACTGGCACGAATCTTGATACACTTGGGTTCTGACTAACTCATGCCACTTAACTAGGGGCCATAAATCGTAACGGCGGGTATGAGTGTTATCTGGTCAGATGATATCATGACAGTTTTTAATGTAATGATATCCAAGGGAAATTCCGGACATCAGGGACGGCAGAGGAGTCGGTGACTCCGCAGGAGTGGATCAAAATCCCATACGATTGGGGTGTGATTCGTGTATATATTTATCCTGCTGGAGCCAACTTGATGTCATTTTTCAGAATTTTTCGCGCCAAAATTCGCAATTCGGGATTCGCGGTGCGCCGCATCGCCAAGGCCATTCCATTTATTGCAGCGGCCTGCCTGCCGGGACTCACTGCCACAGCAAACGCGGCAGACGATACCTTTGCGTGCCTGACTGAGATGTTCGGCCCGCTGGTGGATGTTCGCGATCTGTCGCGGTACGAGAACAACGATTTCTTCCGTATGTTAGATGGAACGCGGATGGATGCGAGGGGCAGCATGTTCTACGCTCAGACCGACCCCCCGTTGCCGGATGGCTCCATCCTTCCGTATCCAGTTGGGCTGCGAACC